>CAZORO010000370.1:0-5962 GCA_964581845.1 uncultured bacterium | reverse complement strand
AGTTGTTTAAATCCCTCGAACTCATTTCCAAAACCTTTCGTGATATCCGAGGTGATATAACGCGTGATTCCACGGTAAATGAGCAGGGCACAAAGAGTCACAATAAAGGGTTGCAGTCTCACACGGGTGATCAGGAAACCATGTAACCATCCCAGAAAAACCGACACACCAAGGCAGAGAGTGACCCCGGCAACCACCGGCAACCCCCAGTCGCGTAGCGCCATCGCTAGAAGCACCCCCACCAGCCCCATCATCGATCCCACCGAGAGATCGATTCCACCTGTGATAATCACAATCCCAGCGCCCATTGAGTAAACCCCGAGGAAGGCGATCTGACGGGTGAGATTGGCGGTGTTCTGTTGAGTTCTGAAGGATTGTTGGGTGAGGAACAGAGTCCCACACAACAGCACAAGAATAAGGGTGATGCCGACGAGTTTGACCATGATTACCAGGAAAGAACGGATTACTGAGTCAGTGTCTTGAGCTCATCCCAGAATCTCTGGACATTATCTTTGCGTACGACCAAGACTCCTGTGTCCAGGATACCATTTGCTGGGATAGCAGCCTTGTTGCCCTTGGCGATTTCATTCAGGAGTTTGATGGATTGGTAACCCATCTCGAAAGGTTTCTGCACGACAGTGCCATGGATAACACCATCCACAACCGCTTGAAGGGTTTCCGCATCCTCATCGAAACAAACCACCTTTATCTTTCCCACTTTGTTGGCCCCTTTCACCGCGGCGGCCAGAGCGGGACCATTGTAGGACCACAATCCCACCAGACAGGCGAGATCGGGATAAGTCAACATGGCATCCTCTGCATTGGAGCGTGCTTTGACCGTATCGACTTGATCGGTACGGGTGTCGAGAATCTGGATGGTGCTCCCATGAATCTCATCCTCGATCCCCTTTTTACGGTCCTGGGCATTCTGCGCATCCAGAGTACCGACAAAGAGCATGATTTTTCCACCTTGGGGGAGGGCTTCCTTGAGTAGCTTCCCGGCTTCAAGCCCCGCCTGGTAATTATTGGTTCCGACATAGGCCAGACGTTTACTTTGGGGGGCATCGCTATCATGGCAGAGCAGAGGCACCTGGGCGGCGACTTTGTCCAGGAAGCCGGTCTGGTTGGCCGGATCAATGGGACTGACCGTGATTCCATCGACCCCCTTGTTGAGAAGATCCTCGATGATACTTTGTTGTTCAGCAATGGCACCAGTAGAGGGGGGGCGGAACTCGACATCCACATTGAGTTCTTGAGCGGCCTTGTCGAGCCCTTTCTTAGCGATGGTCCAAAAGGCGGAGACATTGTTGGTCACGAACGCAAAGCGCGGTTTGATGATGGAAGAGGTTGGTGGGGAGCCAGAGGGAGCGGGAGCGGGTGTCTCATCCTTTCCACAACCGATTCCAGTACTCATCAACACCAAGACGAGGAAGATCAAAAACAGAGTGGGTTTCATTCGCATGGTGTGAGAATCCTTTCATTTTTCAACTGGCTGGAGCGGTAATTCTCCCCTCCCCCCACCCCTCCCCTACAAAGGGAGGAAGTGTTGTTCCCTTCCCTTGTGGAGGAGGACTGGGGTGGTGGGGAGATCTGAAACTTAGCTCAATGCGATATCAACGCACCACTAGAACTCAGCGGCTTCGAGCTTGGTGATCTGCTCGGAAAGCCGGGTCATATTGGCATTGATCTGTTGTGTATCACTGGCATCGAGAGCCCGTTGCAGGCTATCCACGATATTACGGGTTTCCAGCGACACTGGATCCTCGTTGTCTCCAATCATCTTCTCGGCGCGGAAGATCAAACTCTCTGCCTGATTGAAGAGGGTTTCCTTGACACGCTGTTCTAGCAGGCGTGTTACGCGCTGACGTGCTTCACGAGCCATGCGGGCTTTCTCCTGCTCACCGAGACGGTTGTCAGTGGCGATCACGGTTACGGTAACCTCGATACCGGAGGTCAGATCCTTAGCTGTGGCTTCAAGGATACGGTCATGATTCAAGCGGAAGGTCACTTCGATCCGGGGAATGCCGCGTGGCGCGGGCGGAAGGCCATCGATGCGTAACATGTCGAGGAAGGTATTCGTGGAGGCAATCTGCTCTTCTCCCTCATAGATCGGGAATGAAATCGCGGTCTGGAAATCACGGGTGGTGGTGAAGTAATCCTTGGCCTCGGTCGGGTAGGTTGAGTTGCGCTCGATGAGAATGCCATACTGGTCATTTACAAGACCGACCCCCAGTGAGAAGGGGGTTAAGTGCACGATCACCGGTGTATCGGTGGGAACCCGGTCAGCGGCGGAGGATTCGAGTTCGTCATCCAGTGAGGCCAACAGGCTGGATTGATAAGCGGCCCCCATGGCCACCACCTCATCGGGGTTCACATCACGGCGTGGCTCCTTGTTCACAACCTTCTGGACAGTTTGCTGGACAAGCGGGATGCGTGTGCTTCCTCCCACCAAGATCACAGTGGTGATATCGGAGGGGGTCAGACCGGCGTCCTCGATCGCTTGGAGCGAGGGTTTTTCGGTACTCTCGATCAGGTCACCGACCAGGCTTTCAAATTTAGCGCGTGTCAAATCTACATCGAGCGTGAGTGGACCGGAGGGTCCCATCGCGATAGCTTCGAGAAGGATGTTCGACTTCTGAAGGGTGGAGAGCTCGATCTTGGCCAACTCAGCGGCGGAACGGAGTTTGTAGTAGGTTCCCTTGTCTTGAAGCAGGTCAATTCCATGTTGGTTCTTGAAGTCTTCGGCCATCCATTCCACGATGCGCTGGTCGAAGTCATCGCCACCCAGCATGTTGTTGCCCTTGATGGCGAGAACCTGGAAGACCCCGCCGATGACCTCGATGATGGAGACATCGAAGGTGCCTCCACCCAAGTCGAAAACCATCAGGATCTGGTCTTCCTCTTTGTCAATGCCATAAGCGACGGCGGCGGCGGTCGGCTCATCGATGATACGTCTGACATTCATCCCCGCGATTTCACCGGCATCGCGTGTGGCCATACGTTGAGCATCAGTGAAATAGGCCGGAACAGTAATAACCGCCTGATCCACCTCCTCGCCCAGGTACTCCTCCAGGTCCCATTTGAGCCGCTGGAGAATCATTGCGCTGATTTCCTGGGGAGTGTAAGGCTTGCCATCGATGTTGACCCTGAAATTGGTCCCCATGTGGCGCTTGATGGAGAAGACGGTTCGGTCTGGATTTAGGGCAGCGGCGCGCTTGGCCGGTTTCCCAACCAGGATCTCCTTCTCCTCATCAATACAAACAACTGAGGGCGTCACCCGGTCGCCGAGATTATTAGGAACAATAAGGGCTTTACCCGTCTCCATGATAGCCATGCAGGAGTTCGTGGTACCCAAGTCGATGCCGACAATACGACCCGCCATGTTTTCCTCCGACGTCTTTCCACTGTCTGTTCTGTCACGTTATGGCAGGAGCCTGTGCTCCCCTTCGGACCGCTACCAGAAAAGCCAGGAAGACAATTTCTTCCAAAGCTTCACAATTATGGCACACCCCCACCCCAAATCGAAGTGGACCTTCCCTTTCAACCATTCGTTTGGAGAGAATCCCCACCCTCGGGAGGGGAGGATTCTTGATGTACAACGTTTTTGGGTGTCACAACCACTTTCCCAACACGTAGTATCCTCTCCCCCCAACGGTAAGGTTTTTCGCGAACTTCAATCACCGTGGCCGGGGGGTAAGCGGGATCCTTACGGACCTCAATCGCTTCGTGAAGATGGACATTAAACCGCCTGCCTAACGACGCCACTGGACGCACATCCAATCTCTCCAGAGACTTTGCCATACGGCGCTGAAGTCCACGGATACTCGTAAGCCAATTCCCCAGCACCGGATATGTATCCAAAGTCTGCTTGTCAGCAAGACTGACAAGGCGTTCCATTCCATCCAGAACCGAGAGCACCTCCAGGAGCATCTTCCGTGTTGGCTTATAATCCCTCAAGAGGACCTCCTCACTTGAGGATTTAGGGAGCCGCCCGATGCAAAGGAGTTCCTTCCGGACTCCCTCCCAAAGATCCTCCGCCCAGTCCACCCGTGAAAACACGGGTTGGATGCGGGGTGTCAGGGAATGGAGATTTTGTGAAGCGCTCATGCCGTTCGTTCTCAAGGCCAACTGCCCCGGTTCTCAGACTCCTTTAACAGCCCTTGCGCGTGTCTTCGCGGTCCGTCCCAGTTGACGAGAGTGGCGGTCACTGGGATTCAGTTCCAGGGCTTTTTCAAAATAGTAGCTTGCATTCACCCATTCCTCGCGCTCGAAGTAGATGTTTCCCAACTCCTGATAAACCAAGTAGGAGTCTGAAACAACCCTGAGGGCATCCTTGAGCTGAACCAGAGCGGGATTGACCATACGGCGTTGACGAAGGCTTCGCGCGGTGTCCACCTTGGCCTGGATGAAACTCTTCTTTGCGAGGTCGACAGCCATTCCCTCCTGGATCATCTTCTGCCAGATGGAGAAGGCTCGATTAGCGTGGTTCCCCTGAAGACAGGCCCAAGCCAGCTTGTCCATGATAGACTCATCATCGGGATGCTCCTTGAGATGCATCTCAAAGCTGGCGATGGCCCCCTCCCAGTTCTGCTGCCTGTAGGCCTCAAGTCCCATCGCTTGGGGGGTACCCGGGGGAGCTATGTCCCTTTCAACGACATTCTCCTTTGCGGGGTCTGATACCACATGGGGACTCAAACGAGGATCCGTAACAGCCGGCGCCTTTGCGAGTTGAATCCTCAGATTCTCATCACCCGTCTGTGCCAAGAAGCGTCCCCCGAAACGTTTATGAGTTTCCACAATGAGGTGTTTGAGGTAGTCACTTTCACCCTTTTCAGCGAGTTCCCGGTGCCAGCCCTGCAGGGTTTCCACCCAGTACTTGGTTTCCTCTTCTTTATTAATGAGCAGGGTGGCGCAGATAGCCAGATTGTGGAGGATACGTGAATCCATGGGAGCGAGTCTTTGCGCCCGGCGCCAGCGATGGGCCGCATCGGCATACAGACCTCTCTCGGCAAGTTCATGGGCCTGTTGACAAAGGACATGAATCCGGTTAGCCCGGATATCATCGCTAGCCCCCTCCAATTCCTCGATCTGGTCAAGGTCTTTGAGGGCTTCATTCCACATCCCATGTTTGCCAAACAGGACAGCTCGTTGTTTCAGGGCGGAGAGAAGTTCCTCTTTGGCCTTAGGGGAGGTAGACGCTTGGGGTAAATGGTGTTCGATTTCACGGTTTAGTTTGACTTGGGAGATGGCCCCCAATGGAATCCCTTTGAAGGCCAGTTTATCCACTGGACCGGTGAAAAGCATTACATCCACGGCGGCCTTGCGCGCCGGGCTGCGTAGATCCTCATAGGCCCTACGGATCTTCCGGAAGGTCTCTTCCTCGCGTTCAGGTGAATACCGCTTGACCAGCTTGAAGTACTGTGCCTTGGCCTGTTCCGCCGTCGCGGTCGTGGGAAGGAAAAGCGTCTCGTAAGGAGTCTTGCTGTTCAGTATGCGGTGTTTCTGTTCCTGGGGCTGAAGGTCTTTCTCATCCATCCGTCACGCCTCGCAATTCCTAGCGGATCTCAACTGCCAAACTGATTCAGACCAGTCCTCAACCCTCCCTCCATGGCCCGATCAAAGGCCTTTACCGGGAAATCCTGAGAAGACAGCTGACAGCAAGAGGGGAGTGTCGTATGGGACCTCCTGAACCGTCAAGTGGTGTAGCTCCAGACCACCCATAAGACATGGGAATGGCAGGTTAATTCCTATCTTCAAACCATTGACAGGTGCCAAATTGGCCGTAATGGTCAAATGCGGAAGAAAAACATCCACCGCAGTGAAAAGTGTCAGGGACCAATCGTTTCTTTAATCGAAGTCAGTTCAGGATTAACAATGAAAGCTTGGAAGTAACATCCAACGGGTAAGATGTGCTAGGTTTCAAAGGAATATGATCTTCTATCTTGAGATGGCGAGACAAATA
>CAZORO010000369.1:1484-5994 GCA_964581845.1 uncultured bacterium | reverse complement strand
CACGAAGGCCAGCCCCCCCTCTGAGGTGGGAGGATCGATCTTCTTATTCCTGCCGAGACGGCGTGACGTCACCCAGCCCAAGCATCGTGAGAGATAGTGGAGCGAGCCTGCCAGGAGGAATGAGACGGCAATCAACAGGATCAACACAGAGAAGGTCACGAGAGCGATTCTACTCACTCCCGGGGAATAGTGAAAAGGAGGAGGGAGTCAAAAGACCCCCTCCTCCAATACAAGAGCATGAATCAAATCCAGGCCGCGAACCGGCTAAAGAATACGGCGCCGTTTGGCGATCACCGCTCCCAGTCCAGCCATCATCAGAACAATTGTGGATGGTTCTGGCACCACGGGTTCACCACCTGACTTGACAATGTGCTCGACACCGTCATTGCCGCATTCCATGACCCAGAAGAGCTGGACCTCGGGATCATTGGAATTTCCCGCGAGACCTAAGGAAGCCAGCGAAACCTTGTACACAACCTCATAAGCCCACTCGAAGCCGGTTACTGTCCTGTATAACACTCCGGAAACATCCCCAGCCGCCAGTGTCCCTGATTTCATCAGGCTCGGATACGAATTCAAACGCTTGCTGCCATCGCCATCATCAGGAATCGCATTGGAATGACTGAGCTGATACTGCTCAAAAGTACCTGTGGCAAAGGAAGCATTGGTATAAAGCTTCCCCGCTTGAACAGTCTGCCAGGATCCAGCATAGGCTTGCTGAACCACATTGGCATGGGTGGTTGTGGCCACTCCATAGACAGACCCAGTCTTGCTCTGAAAAGTGCCCCCTACATTGAGATAGAGATCGCCTGGAGAGAAATGAGTCACCGCGGTGTAAGAGTCACTACCCAATGCCCCATCACCTGGGAAATTGGTTTGGACCACCACATAGAGGAAACCATTGGATATGGCGGATCCCATACCATAGGTCTCGAATGAGACCGTCGCCGAGGATGCCGCGTCGGAATCAGAGTCCTTCGTGTATGACCAATTGAGTCCAGCCAACTCGCTGGTTGAGATAGAGAGTGCCGATACCTCGCCTGTCATGGCGAGAACAGCAGTTAAGATTGCAGCACACCGTTTCAACATCATGGTCTTTCCCTTTCTTAAGTCAAAGAAACTCCTTGCTCAGCTCAGGCCTTTGTATCCATGACGTTCCCTCGAAAAAAAACAACCGGGGACATGTGTGGCCCATCCCTAGATGCCAGACCTGAGGGCAATCATCCCGCTTGTTTCCAACCGGGATCTTCCTTCAGAGGTTTTATCGGCCTTGGGAAGGGGGTAATGAAGAAAAAATTCAGATTATTTCTCAATCAATATGATAGAAGTTGTGAAAAATAAGGTGGATATGATTTTACTGATTTCACCGGTACGAGAACTCGGCAAGGAAAAGCTAAAGAACCAAATCCTATAAAAAATTGGGCGTGCAGTTTCTGTAGATGAACCGAGATACCAGTGAGACTGACCATAGCCTGACAGGCTATTCGTGCTCATAATGAGAGACTATGTTTATCCGGTTTCTTGTCGAACTCTGGGAAATCACCCTTGAAGCGGGTCCTTTTCTATGCATTGGATTCACGCTTGGCGCTCTGCTTCACTGGTATGTCAAACCCGAATGGATGATGCGTCTGCTTGGCAGAGGGAAGATCCGTTCCACAGTCACCGCGGCGGCCATTGGAGTCCCCCTTCCACTCTGCTCGTGTTCGGTAGTGCCGACCGCTCTTGCCATGCAAAAGAAGGGCGCCTCACGTGGGGCCACATTGGCTTTTCTCATCTCGACTCCAGAGACAGGAGCCGACTCGATTCTTCTCACCTATGGATTGATGGGTCCGGTGATGGCGGTGGCACGGCCTTTGGCCGCTCTTTTGTCCGCAATCACAGCGGGGCTGCTCCTGGAGAGTCTCCCGGAGAAGGCAACCAAAAATGAGAGTCGATCTCCAGAGGCCAAACCGAGCTGCTGTTCATCGAAACCAGCCGGTATGAATCCCTTAAATCCCAGAAAAACACTGAGAGAAGGTCTGTGGGATCAGATAAAAGGATTTGGCAGGTCCTTTTTACTTTTGTTTGACGAAGTGGCGGTATGGCTCTTAGTGGGGTTGATCCTCTCAGCTGTCATCAGCGTGGCATTGCCAGAAAACCTCCTTGGCTCCGGGCTGGGAAGTGGCTGGAAAGGGAGATTCCTGGCTCTAGTCATCGGGCTCCCCATGTATGTTTGCGCCACAGCATCAACACCTCTTGCCGCGGTACTCATGGGAAAAGGGCTTTCAGCTGGAGCGGTCTTAGTGTTCCTTTTGGTGGGACCGGCCACCAACATCGGAACCATCGGGATCGTAGCCAAAGTTCTTGGTAAACGGGGAGTCTTCGCCTATTTGGCAGCAATCGTGTCTGTTGCGCTTCTCTTTGGAACCATGGTCGATCAGATGGGACTTTTCTGGCACATTACAGAACCTTTCCATTCTCAACATGACCACTCAGGCTCCATCTGGCGAGGGGTGGCCCCGGTCCTTTTCTGGGGATTTGTGCTATGGCGGGTGGGTAAAAGAATACGCCACTGGAAAGAAAAAATTCTTTCATCCACATTTCCACAAGTCTTGAAGTTTCAATCCATTCCAGCGTCAAATAATGGTAAAAAAGTGGGGTGAACCACCTTGTCAAAAGCCAATGAAAAGGATTGACAGGGCTCCGGAGACCTGATAAAAATACGAGCGTTGGTCGATGGGAAGTGGCCCGTCTCTCGGAAGGCCAGAGGACGCCGAGCCGGAAGGCCGGGGAAGGTGGGTTGTATTTTTTCCGGAAACCGACTACGCTCCCTTCCGATAGACAAATCGGAGGGCCGTCCCGCGGTTGCGGGGTTGATAATCTGATAGGAGGAATTGATGAGCATGAAACGGGTAGTAATGGGTCTTGTTGTGGTTCTTGCTTTGGGCCTGGCTGTGCCGAGCCATGCGTTCCTGTTTGGGAACTGCTTCTGTAATCCATGCGGTAGTAATGTCGCATGCTGTGCGTGCGCGCCGTACGAGGTGAAGGTTTCCTACACCCCGATACAGCCGCAGCCGGGTGAGTGCACCTATTGCACTTGTTTGCCGTATGGTTGCCCGGATGGTGCTCCGTGCGTGACCGGTTGCCCGCCCTGCGCGGCTCCGGCTCCGTGTGCGGCTCCCTGTGCTCCGTGCGAACCGTGTGGCCTTAATCTGTGCGGGTGCTTGTGCTCACCGTGCGCGTGCATTGCTCCATGCATCTCCGGTGCGTGCGGTATGGTGGGTGGAATACTGGATTGCGCATGCAACTGCGTCAGTGGCCTACTCAGCTGCTGCGGGTGCTGCGCGCCGTGCGCTCCCTGTGGTCCAGCCGCTCCGATGGCCCAGTAATCACAATCACTCTTTCTAGTGATCTGAAATGGAGGGAGGATCGAAAGATCCTCCCCTTTTTATTTTTGCCTGGAGCTGCCCCCACAAGAGCATCTCGCCTGGAAGTTGAATCAGGCGCAAAATCCTTTTTCTAAGTGGCACGCTGCCAATGAATTAGCCACTCCTGACTGCTTCGAAAATACCTCTGTAGGGTGGGGCTTGCCCCACCGTTGGAGTGGGACCTCCAGCTCGCCCACGAGTTGCACTCGTGGGCGGAACCTTTTTTTGCGGAGTTGAACTCCGCCGGGAGGTTACGGCGTTGTAACGCCATGTGGGAGTACAACTCCCACAGAAGGGCCCGGTCCAGGAGCGCAATTCCTGGGACCAGCTGGTCTGGTTTGGACCAGCTGTTGGGGCCTATTTTCATGTTTTGAGGGTGCCGGAAACCGGCATGGGGGACTGTGAATGTGAATAGGACCATTCATCGATAAAGAGGAACCCCAAGCACAACTCTTCTAATGTCCCGCTGACACCTGCCGATAACAGCTATTTGAAAGGCCCCAGCGTGGGTACCCAATCTAAAGAGGAGGATCAGAAGAGCATGAAACGGGTTGTAATGGGTCTTGTTGTGGTTCTTGCTTTGGGCCTGGCTGTGGCCCCCAGTCATGCATTCCTATTCGGGAATTGCTGTTGTAATACTTGCTGTTGCGCGTGTGCACCATATGAGGTGAAGGTTTCCTACACCCCCATCCAGCCCCAACCGGGTGAGTGCACCTATTGCACCTGCTTGCCTTATGGATGTCCCGATGGCGCCCCCTGCATTACACCCTGTGGTCCGGGCGCGTGCGGTGTTTCTTGCGGCGCCCCTTGTGGTGCCCCTTGCGGTGCCGCGGCTCCATGTGGACCCCTGATGGGATGTTGTGCGCCATGTGCTTGTGTTGCTCCATGCATTTCCGGCGCTCTAGGAATGGTCGGTGGTGTGCTGGATTGCGCATGTGGTATTGTCGGCGGAATTCTCGGGTGCCTTGGCTGCTGCAGCCCTTGCTGCGGTCCCTGTGGAGCACCTTGCGGAGCTCCCTGTGGTGGTATGGGCTTTGGCGGCATGATGCCAGCTGCTCAATAAGAAACGCTCACAAAGCTTTCACGTATCCCATTAAAGGGAG
>CAZORO010000369.1:0-1474 GCA_964581845.1 uncultured bacterium | reverse complement strand
CCTTCTTTTTTGCCAGTAAACGCTCTTCCTCACTTCCCTTATCCGGTGCATGATGGCCTGACTCATGACCAGTTCCAGTTCCCGTTTCCGTCTCGATCTCCAGTATCAAGGGGGTCTCTTTCATGGCTGGCAAAGGCAACCCAACTCCTTCTCCGTGGAGGAGGCGCTTGCTGGCGCCTATGAACGCTTCCTTAAAGTCCCCGTCCGCTTGGATGGCTCGGGGCGTACTGACACTGGCGTTCATGCGCGTCACCAAATCGCCCTCCTGGAAATCGATAGGAAACTCCCGCCACAGGCAATTCAGTTGGGAATTCAACCGTACCTTCCGGAAGGCCTGTCGGTTTTCCGTGTCACTCCGGTGACAGAGGAGTGGAAGCCCCGTCCAGCAGTCTCGCGCCTGTACCACTATTTTATCTGGAAGGGGTGTCCGCCCCCCCTCTATTACCAACCCTATTCCGCATGGACCGCCTACTCCCTGGATATTGACCGGATGTGCGAGGCAGCGGCGCATATCCTCGGGGAGAAAGATTTCTCCTCCTTCCGTGCGGCGGGTTGCACCGCTCTTCATCCTATCCGCCGCGTGGATCGTCTGATGGTACTCAACCGGGGACCATACTGGGAGGTCCGTGTCACGGGGAATGCCTTCCTTCGCCAGATGGTACGCATCATGGTGGGCACTCTTGTGGAGGTGGGAAGGGGGCGCTTGCTCCCATCGGATATCCCCACAATTCTGGAGAAGAAAGACCGTTCCTGCGCTGGACCCACCATGCCTGCTCATGGCTTGTTCCTATGGAAAATCACACTCCCAGGTGATGGATCCATCGAGATCCCACCCACTTGTTGGGAGATACCATTGCGATAAAAAACCTCACCCCCCTACCCCCCCTCTCCCACTGGGCGAGGGGGGACTGCCCCTCCTCTCTTTTCGAGAGAGGGGGGGGTTGGGGGGGTGAGGTTTGAATCCCTACCCAAGGGGATTTGAAAGGATAAAAAGATGAAGAAAGACCAGATTGAATTCCTAAAAAGACTGCTCTCTGCCCATGGACCCTCGGGCTATGAAACACCGGTCCGTAAGGTCTGGCGGGAGCGTGTAGATGGACATGCCGATTCGGTGAAAACCGATGTCATGGGCAACTGCATCGCGGTACTCAATCCCAAGGGTAGTCCATGCGTGATGCTGGCGGGACACTGTGATGAGATTGGATTCCAGATTTCCCATGTCGACGATAATGGATTCCTGAGCTTCAAGCCGATTGGAGGGCATGATGTCTCTCTTGTTCCTGGAAGGAGAATTGTCGTGCATTCGGCCGATGGGCCAGTTCCTGGAGTTACCGGTAAGAAGGCCATCCACCTAATGACCGAGGAGGAGCGCAAGAAGGTGTTGGAGATCCACGATCTATGGATCGACATCGGAGCCAAGGACAAGGAGGAGGCGCTCGCGCTGGTCAGTGTCGGAGATTGTGTCACGCACGAT
>CAZORO010000368.1:0-5998 GCA_964581845.1 uncultured bacterium | reverse complement strand
GGATTCGTGGACTCAAGATAATTTTATTCAGTTGTCGTTTGGCTTGATCTCCCTTGGGCACGATTTGTATTTCAAAATCGATCCGTATTTTGTCCTCGCGGGGAGTGATCTTCAGGTCCAAAGAACCGAAGTGCGTGGGGAGGCCAGCGACCGAAACTTTTCCGCCGGGTTGCTGCCAGCGCCGGAGAGATGCCGGGGTGATCCTAAGAGTTCCATCATCCTCAAAGGCGAAAAGGTGACGGAAGAGGCTGATCCATTGTGCATCCGCCCAGCTATGTGGTTGATCTCCCCCCGCAATGACGTTGCTGTAACCTTCACCCCAACTGAGTGTTCCACCCGCCGTGTCGGTGTAAGCGCAGAAATAGTCCACTGTTTTTTCAGGGTCGCCGCGCAGGATGTAGCTGATGGCACGGTCGACTCCGATATAGGGCCAATAACCCCCCTCGCCTTCGCTGTGCATTCCACCCCCCCAGGTTTCCGCCATCCGTTCCATGGTCCGCCAGGTACCTGTCAGCATCGGATCGTGTGGGTCGATGGCACGGCAGGGCCAGAGCAGGGCATTGTGCGCCCAGAAGCCATACATCCCCACCCCTTCCGGCTCTACTCCGAACCAGAGATTTCCTTCATATAGGCCATTGCGTTTGAAGGTCTTCTCAAAGGAGGCATGAAGGCTCTTCTTGAGATCCACCGCTTCCTTGGCGAAAAGCGCGGAGTCTTCGGATAGTCCAAGGGATCCCGCCACATCCGCGGCTTCACGCAGGCCGAGAACAGCGAACGCGCTGAGGTAGTAAAGATGCGTACCCGCGCCCATATCCATAACCTCCATGGCGCCCGGCTCGATCAACCCATAACGTGGATCATCAGGATTGCCCACTTGCTTCATATGTTTGTGACGTGATTCCACAATCCACATGGCGCCACGCCGGATAAAGGGGTAGGCGGTCTTTTCAAGCCACTCACGGTCTCCACTGAGTTTGTAGTGCTCACAGAGACACCAGATATTCTGTCCCTGGGTGTCGTGTTGCCCTGGACGGGTGACCCAACGGCCATCATCGAGCATTCCCAGCTGAAGTGGCTTGCCATCGAAGGCGATGGGACCCCGCTCTTTGATATCCGCTGCGTTTGTACAGTAAGCGTTTAATTGCCGGGCGGAAAAATCGTGCAATCCGCTAAGGTCAAATCCATGGATCACATAGGAACTGTCGCGGGCCGCGTAGTCGAAATAGAAAAAGGGACTGCAAGCGTTGTAGCAGATATCCTTATTGATATAGACATTGAGGAGGGATCGTGTCGCCAACCGTGAGAGGAAAATATCCTGCAGAATGGGATCGGGTGTCTCAATATCAGCAGCCTTGGCATAAAAGGACTCCCAATAATCAGAGACCGCCCTCTCCGCCGTGAGAGGATCCGCTTCCGTCAGCGCGGCCAGTTTGTCCTCTGGAAACGGCGGAACGCCTTCATTTGGAAGAATCTCCTTGAAGGCATGGGAAATGTATCCCATGCTCACTGGTTCGCGGCGGTGAATGGGGGGAACCTTGAGCCAGTAGGTCTTTACTGTGCCGGGTTCAATGGATCCGGAGTAGTCCAGAAACAGGCGCGCGAAACCGATATCCGACTTGTCATATTCCTGGTTGTTCCAGAACTGTTCAGGAGTGACACCAACATTGACATGATGAACGCAAGAAGCATTCAGAGCGCCCGAGTAAACCGGTTTCATATCTGGGATGGTGCTTCCTTGAGGAAAGACATAAATCGCGCTGAGACGAGTGTGGCGGATTTTGGAGGTGTCATCCACCCCCGACACAACCTCGATATAGCCATCGCCATCCACATCATGGCAGTTATCAAAATCAACACAAATAGGCCGGTTCTCCTCGGTGATGTATTTGATGTAGTCAATGGTCTTCGGTTCGCTTCCCTCCGCCTGGAAGCGGAGAATGTAATCTCCAGGTTCCTTGGGATTTTCCAGATAATAGCCATTGATGTGTTGAGTTGCCGCGAGGTAGACGATGTACTTTTTATCCTTCTCTACCTTTAACCGGTAGACTACGGGCACCCCATCCAGCCCAATCCTCATGCTATCGAGGGCTTTCTCAGTGACTCCCGGAGTTCCACCCCCCGTATATCCTTTGGCACGTTTGTCGCAGAGACCCCAATCCCTAAAAACCAAGTTGGTTTTGGTGGAGGAGTCCGCGAGTAGAAATGGGGCATCTCCTAACCCACATACTACGCCATCCTTGAGACGCATATCGGGCGGGCCTTCGATAATGGCTGACAACAGACTCTTCTTTGGCTCCTGAGAGGGATTCTGAATATCCAGCCGGTAGAGGTCATACGGCCCTATCTCATTATCCGGAACAGTCATGACAGAGACTTTGTAGAGTAGGTTTCCATACTCCCAACCTCCCCAGATGGCTGGATAACGGTTGTTGACCAATCCTAAACGGAAACTATCGAGCTCATCGGGCTTGATTTCTTTTGTACCGTCTATCATGCGGAAAACCAGATAGTATATTGGATAACGGACATGCAAGTCTCTGCCCATGCAATTATGTTCTCTGTCACCAATAACACCAAAGGCGCTCCACTCATTGGCTGCGGAATTACGTCCAGGTGCTAATTCCTCAAAGGCATTGTCATATATAGCGATATGTTTGTCATCTTTTTTCCGGAGCTGTTGGGGCTCGAATTGGCCTTTACCCACTCTGGAAAGGTTTCTCAGAGCAGCCTGTTTCCGCAAGGATTCAGAGTCAGTCGTGGAGACACTTTTGACTTTCAGTTCCGCGAACTGTCCGGGATTGCCATCCCAAGGTGACAGATAAAAACCATCAATCCTGGCGTTATCCCATCCCAGAATCTTCTTGATATCCTCGAAAAGGTTTCGCTGAACCAGTGTCCATGTTTTTGGTATTTCCGCACTGGTGAATATTTCAACAGTGGGATCGGCAGAGGGAGATTCCGCCCAAGCGCCCGCGCCATATCCAAGGTACCGGTGCATATTTGTCCCTGGTTGAATGATATCCAGTTGGATGATGCAGATCTGACCGGCTTCCTTCTTCCATGCCCATGAGATTTGCGTGGAGGGAGTCACAAAAAGCGGTTGAGCCAACTTATAACCGATTTGTTGCTGCGTGATCTCATAGGCCGGTTTCCCCTCATAGGCATTGGGAATCACGGTAGGTTGTTGATCCGGGGTGGTTTTTACGGTTTCACCCTCGCCGAGTAGGACGGCATCCATTACATTGAACAGGGCATTCTCATCGGAATGTGACGAGACCGGGTAAATCATGGCGTTGTCTTCCGCCCATAAAGCCATGGAGGTCAGGAGTGACAGCAACAGAATAACGAAGCATGAGCGGATATGGAATAAGTTTGGCGTGGATACGATCATGGATCTGTACTCCTTTGATGGTCAATAACAGGTTACTAATTTCATGTTGCCGTTGAGATGAAAGGCCTAATATTTCGACCGGATATAGCCGTCAGAGCTACGGTTATTACGGAGAATGTTGCCTTCACTGACAGTTCCATTGGTGGGAGAGTAGAGCAGAAACTCCAGTGTGGTGGATGTGACGAAGGGTTTTGGTGGAGAGTAATGCGCGTAATCGGGTCCCGTGCTATAAAGACTCCAACCCGGAATGCCACTGACAAAGACTTGATGCAAGTAATCCAAGTCATAGGGATTGCCCGTACCGCGCCAACCAGCCTCATATAGGTCATAGCAATGGAGGACATACAGATACATATTGCCGAATCCGAAATTTTCCGTGACGGCATAACGAAAGGAGTCCATCGGAAGTGATTTCATATAGGCATGTGGAGTGGTGAGGCGCCTCTGGTGATTCCAGACATACTCTTGTCCTCCCGTAACGGGTTTTTCCTTGGGATAACTTCTCCAATCAATATAGTAGCTTTCCAATGCTACAGCGAGGCTGTGTAAATCACCCCTGGCGCGCGCGACTTTCGCTCTTACTTGGGCCTCGAGAAAGTTTGGTAAAGCGATCGATATCAGAATGAGAATAATCGCAATGACAATCAAAAGCTCGATTAAGGTAAATCCTTTGCAAGAAGCCATGGATGTTTCCTCCTTGATGATGACAGTTATTAGTGACGGTCTCAAAAGGCAAACCGCCAGCCTTTACACCGGGGTGAATAGTTCACCCCGGTGTGTGGCGAATCCTCCGAGCCCCCAATTGGAGCTAGAACTCTAAACCAGCTTGATGATTAGTACTGCTGCCAGAACTCCACGCGAACCGTCGTAACTTCATCCGCGCCAATATCCGGGGCGGAACCTTGTGGACGTGTTTGGCCATCGATGTCATCGGTGATGCCCACGCTCGGAGCGGTATCAATGGCCGCTACGGATTCGGGTGTCAGGTGGATGTCATCCTCCGCGAGCATCGGATCCACATAAGTGAATCCCTCCATCCCCTCCTGATTGGCGTTATCGATGTAATCAGGAGCGGGTCCGGTGATGTCGTAACGGATGTTGTTGGAGCTGGTATAAGTAAGGCCGGAATTCCCGCCACCACTATAGACAAGCCCCAATCCAAGGTCTCCAGGCACGCGTCCATCGAAAATGCTGTTGATGAACTCGATAGTGCTGTTCCATGTGTTTTGGGCCTGAATGAATCGTCCATTCCAGGCGGGACCTTGATCCACGACAGTGCAGTGCTTGAAGGAGAGCAATCCATCCTCGTGGTTCTCAAAAAGGACAGCACCATCGGGATTCCCCTGGGCCGAGTTCCAGAAGATCGAGCAGTTCTCGAAATTGGCGGCTCCAAAGCTGCGCTGATAAATGAGCAGGCGTGTCTGTGGATAAGCGCTGCCCACCGGAGTGTGGAAACGTGTCCGGCGGCAATTTAATGTGCATGTGCCCGCCTCTCCTCCTGCCCCAAACCAGATGTCCGAATATGTCAATGTCTGATTTGTGGGATTCTGGAAGAGGCAGTCATTCAAGTTACACACTTGCCCACCGCCCTCGAGGAAGATCACCACGTTAGCAGGCTTATCAATGTCAAAAAGACAGGAGTTGAATGTCGCAGAACCACCCAGAAGGAGGATGCACCTTCGGTCAGCGCGGTTCCTTCCCTTGATCGTGCAATCCTTGAATACTGGGTGATATCCATGAACCACGCGGATCAAAGCAAGGTCGCCTTCCCATAAATCTGTTGTGGTAGTTGATTCGAAGGTGCAGTTTTCAATCAAGACGCTCGATGATGGACTCGGACCATAGATATCCAATGCCTCTCCATCCCACCAAGTACCGGAGATGCGGAAGGTGCAGTTCTTCCAGCTACCGCCACCATCGCCTCCAAAAGTGAGGTGGTGCTGGTTGGTGACATTGGTGTAGTCACCCTCGAAGATGAACCCTTCGAGGCTTCCGCCCTTATGGTTCAGCACCATCGGATTGCCGGGACCGGGTGCAGTAAAGTCGTCGTCGGTGGTGGCCTTCACCAGGAAGGGACCGCCGGAGGTTTTGATGTTCAGCCCCACATCGTTGTTGAATCCCTTGAAGGGATTATCGGGTCCATAGCCGGTCACGATCAGGGTATCGCCCGCAATGGCGGTTCCATAGTGGATAGCCCCATTCAACGTGGTTCCCGCTGGGAAATCTGCTGGGTAGTACACTGTGATGGCGGGAGGCGGTGTGGGTGTGGGAGGCGGCGGCGGGGGTGGCCATGAAATGGCTTCATCCGCGCCGATGTCTGGAGCGGATCCAACTGGACGGCTCTCGCCATCAATGTCATCGGTGATTCCGATATTAGGAGCTGTGTCGTGAGCGGCTGCCGAGTTCTCCGACAGATGGAGTGCGTCCGAGGCAAGCTGTGGATTGACAAAGGTGAAGCCATCCATCCCCTCGAGATTGGCGTTGTCCTCAAAACCAGGTTGTATTCCTGTGATGTCGTAGCGGATATTGCCAGAGCTGGTGAAGGTGAGGCCGGAGTTTCCACCACCATAGACAAGTCCCAATCCAAGTTCACTGGCTAAATGCCCA
>CAZORO010000367.1:0-6007 GCA_964581845.1 uncultured bacterium | reverse complement strand
GTGCTGGATGCCATCCCCACGATTCCGGCGGTCCACCTGTGCTTCGGCAATTATGGAGGCCAAACGATCCAAAAAGGCGGCTGGGATCGTCTGATCGGTTTCATCAGCGGACTGCATTGCGAACATGTGCTCCTGGAGGTGGCGCATCGAGGAAGTTGGGAGCTGGAGCACCTGGCACGGATCAACCCGGAGGTTGCGATCGGTCTGGGAGTGATCGACATCAAAACAAACGTGGTCGAGACGCCCGATGAAGTGGCACGCCGGATCGACGCAGCGGCAGCTGTCCTAGGAGAGGAACGGATACACTATGTCAACCCGGACTGTGGCTTCTGGATGCTGAAACGGAGTGTGGCCGACCGGAAGATCCGCGCTCTTGTGGAGGGGAGAGATCTGTTCGAGGGACGTTAGCTTTTTTGTGTGGCCCCATCCCACCTCCCCAACGCACACCCCCCAGCCTCCCCCGCTCCAAGCATGGATTAAGTGTTGTATTCTTCCTCGCTATGAATCTCACATCCAACACCTGCCCCCACCGGAGACAGAATCCCCTCACTGGCGAGTGGATTCTGGTCTCCCCTCACCGCACCCAAAGACCCTGGCAAGGGAAAGTGGAATCGGTCCAAGAGAGAAACCGTCCCGCCTATGATCCCAAGTGCTATCTCTGTCCTGGTAACTCCAGGGCGGGTGAGGCACGGAATCCCCGGTACACCTCCACCTTTGTCTTTGATAACGACTTCGCGGCGCTGCTTCCTGACTCTGATTGTTTCCCTGAGCAAAGCCACGCACTTCTAAAGGCCAGTCCGGTGGCTGGAAGGTGCCGTGTGATCTGCTTCTCCCCCCGTCACGACCTGACCCTCCCACAAATGTCTATCGAGGAGAATTGCCGTGTTGTGGATGTGTGGGCGGAGCAAGTCTCTGAGCTGGGTAGAAAATGGAAATGGGTCCAAGTCTTTGAGAACAAGGGCGGGATCATGGGGTGTTCGAATCCGCATCCCCATGGACAGGTGTGGGCAAGCGATGGAATTCCCAATGAACCCGCCAAGGAAGACCTCCATCAGAAACAATACCTCGATCAGAGTGGCAAGAATCTGCTGGTGGAGTACGGTGAAATCGAGGCCGCATCACAAGAGCGAGTGGTACTCGAAAACGAGGATTGGATGGCGGTGGTTCCCTTTTGGGCCTTATGGCCCTTCGAGACACTGCTATTACCCAAAAGGCATGTCTTGAGGCTCCCCAATCTCAGCCCGGAGGAACGTCTTACACTGGCCTCCATCCTGAAGCGATTGCTGACACGCTATGACAACCTGTTTGAGACCTCCTTCCCTTATTCGATGGGATGGCATGGAGCACCCACTATGGAGGGGGAGTTCAACCACTGGCAGCTACATGCGCACTTCTATCCTCCGTTGTTGCGTTCCGCGGCGGTTAAAAAGTTTATGGTGGGGTATGAGATGCTTGCGGAGCCACAACGGGATCTGACAGCGGAAACCGCGGCGGAACGGTTGCGGGCGGTCAGCGAGAAGCACTATTTGGATGAAGCATAGGTCTCCAGTTGAAAGGCTAGAAGATTCCCGGCGAAGCGGTCCCAGGTATAGCGGTTCCGAACTCTGTCCCATCCCGCACGGATCCGCTTGCTACGTTCATTGTGATTTGAGAACACTTCCAGCAGAGCCTTGGCAAGTTCCCTCGGTTCTCCCTCTTTGAAGATCCATCCAGCATCACCAATGACCTCGGGGATCGATCCACTCGAAGATCCCACCACTGGTACCCCTGAGGCCATGGCCTCCAACAAGACTCTTCCAAGTTGTTCCGCCCACGCAGGGGTTGTGCGTGATGGCAGGACAAGCACATCGAGACGGTCAAGGCAATCTTTTACCTGACCAGGTGGAACCGCGCCCTTCCAATCGATCCTCCCTTCAACACCAAGATCCCGGGCGATTTGGCGGAGGCGGGATTCATCAGGACCACTCCCCAAAATAACCAAGTGTCCGGGTATATGCGGAAGAGCCGGGATGAGGGTATCCACACCTTTCATCGGGAGCAGTCTGCCGATATAGCCGATACGGGGAGGATCAGAGAGTGGCCTTTGGCAACGCCATACCAGCTCATCCTCCCGCAAGAGGAAACGGCTATTGATGCCATAGGGAATGACCCGAGTCGAATTCTGGAAGCCACGCTGGAGGAGGACATTACGGGCAATCTCAGTTGCACAAACCCCACCCGCGGCTTCCTTGAAGACACACTTCTCAACCTTGGAATGGAGAGGGTCCAACTTGGAACAATAAGTTCCCTTACGGTAAATGTTCTCCCAGGTGTAAAAAAAGACCTTTGCCTGAGGGACCAGACGCCTCGCGAACCAGAGGGTTTGCCCGGCGAAGAACGACCAGGGCTCCTCAAGCAATTGGATGATTTCGGGTTGAAACTCCTTGAGAACCCTCCCCAAGCCGTTCAGATAGAAACCGCGTGAGTAGGATCCGGTCCAAAAAGTTCTGCCCAAGCGGATCTGATAATCCGGATGCTGAGTGCGTTCCCCATGGACATCACGCATGTGTTCATGCCACCAAACAGGCGTAAGAACGCATAACTCAACGCTCGGTTGAGACGCGATCTTCTCATACCGTTCATGATTGGATTCCAGAACCGCGGTCTTATCGATGAAGAGGATTCGCATGAGCGGGAAGTTCTTCCCGGTCAGCTACCGGGGTAGTCGGACAGGTGGATGATGGAGAGTGAGTTGATAAAGCCATGGGCCTTCTGGGGCCAACCGGAAACCAGGCAGACAAGGTCGTCCTCCTTGAGGAGTCCCATCGGCACTACCTGCTCCCGCAATGCCTGAACCATGTTCTCCAGGCTTTCGGGATAGGGATGGTGAAGAGAATAGGTTCCCCACAGAAGTTTCAGCCGGCGGGCTACCCTCTCCTCCGGAGTTAATGCGATGATGGGAACGGGTGGACGGTATTTGGCGATTACCCGGGCTGTGGCTCCTGTCCGTGTATAGACACAAACAGCTTTCACGCCCAGTTCCCCGGCCACCTCGGCGGTGGCCTTGGCGGTGACTCCCTCGATATCTCCCGGACCATCATCAAAAAAAACATCCGGACGGGGTGAATCGATTCCAGTTTCCGTCATCTGGATGATCCGCGCCATGGTCTCGACAGCGGCTACGGGATAATTGCCCGCAGCGGTCTCGCCCGAGAGCATGACCGCATCGGTTCCATCCAGCACCGCGTTGGCCACATCAGTGGCCTCGGCACGTGTGGGACGTGGATTGGTAGTCATGGATTCGAGCATCTGGGTGGCGGTAATCGCGGGCACCCCAAACTTGCGGGCCTTGGCGAGAATGGTTTTCTGAAGAACCGGCATCGCCTCGACCGAGGTTTCCACACCCAAATCACCACGCGCCACCATGATGACATTTGTAACCGCCAGAATGTCCTCCAGGCGTTCGACACTTTCCGGTTTCTCAATTTTGGCAACGACGGGAACCTCCTTACCCAGACCATGAATGATGTCCTTGAGGCCGGTAATGTCCTCGGGTCCACGTACGAAGGAAAGTGCAACAAAATCGATATCAGTCTGAAGGATTCCTTCGAGATCCTTCCTGTCCTTGGCAGTCAGGCTCGGAGATGAAATCTGTGTTCCCGGCAAATTTAATCCCTTTCCGGAGCTAAGAGTTCCTGGAACACGGACCACACAATGAACATCCTGATCCTCAATCCGCTGGACCTCAAGTTGAATCAGTCCATCGGAGAGGAAAATAATGTGCCCCGGTTTCACATCTTTGGGCAGGTTGGCGTAGGTGCAGCTCACACATTCAGCGGATCCGGAAACATTACGGGTAGTAAGAATGAAGGATTGCCCCATCGTGAGGTTGACGGGCTCTTTCTCGAATTTTCCGATCCGGATTTTCGGTCCACAAAGATCCGCAAGGATCGCTACCCTCCTTCCAGTCTCTCCCTCGAGATTCCGTACTTGCTGAATCCTCTGGACATGTTCCGGGATAGTTCCATGGGAAAGATTCAGACGTGCGACATCCATCCCCGCCAGGATCAGTTCTTTAAGGATGCCTGGATCCGCGCACGCGGGCCCAAGTGTGGCCACAATACGTGTTCTGCGAAGATGGCCTGGAAGGGTTCCAATTAAGTGGGGCATCATTGATCACCTGACTTCGTATTCCTTATACAGCTCCGGGATGATCACATCCCGGTCACCCTGTTCCACAAGGAACTGACGGTAGGCCTCGCATTGCTCTTCTTCACCATGGACCAGGTAGATTTTGCGAACCTTGCCGCCAAGTTCCTTCCTGTAGCGGTAGAGCTCATGCTTGTCGGCATGAGCAGAGAAGGCATTGAGAACCTCGACACGAGCCTCCACCGGATGAACCATGCCGAAAATCTTCACCTTCGTATCGCCACGCAGAATCTTGCGTCCCAAGGTTTCATGAGCCTGGAAACCAACAATCAAGATCGTGTTACGCTCATCTGAGATGTTATTACGAAGATGATGGAGGATGCGTCCCGCCTCGCACATGCCCGAGGCGGAAATGATGACGCATGGCTCCTGACGCTCGTTAAGAGCTTTTGAGTCCTCCACGCGGGTAATGAAGTTCAAGCCCTGAAAAGAGAAGGGATTATCCTGGTGATTGGTAAAAAGGAGCACCTCCTCGTCGTAACATTCCGGGTGCATCTTGAAAACCTGAGTGATGCTGGTAGCCAGAGGGCTGTCCACATAAACTGGAATTGGGGGAATCTTTTTCGCCACGAGGAGTTTTTTTAGCGCGAGAACTACCTCCTGGGCACGTTCCAGAGCGAAGCTAGGGATAATCACCTTACCGCGCCGCTTAATGGTTTCGTTAATGACACGCGCCAAACCATCATCACGTGTAATAATGGGATCATGGAGACGATCACCATAGGTGCTCTCGCAGACAAACAGGTCCACATCTGGAGGCACCACAGGATCACGGAGGATGGGAAGGTCCCAACGGCCGAGGTCACCGGAGAAGAGGAAGCGGAGCCGCTGGGCACCCTCCTCCAGATCCAGGCAGACCACCGCCGAACCGAGGACATGAGCGGCATTGTAGAAGGTCAGATTCACACCCGGAGCAATCGGTAAGGTGATCTGGTAATCGATAGCCACGAAACGCGACAGACAGGCGCGCACATCAGCCTCATTATAGATCGGTTCGATTCGGTCCTTATCACCGCGTTCCTCGGCCTTGCGGTTATAGAACTCGGCATCCTTAACCTGGATATAGGCCGAATCCATCAACATCAGGGAACACAAGTCGCGCGTAGCGAAGGTGGTGTAGATCGCTCCCTCAAAGCCTTGTTTAACAAGATTCGGGATATTCCCGGAATGATCGATGTGAGCATGCGAAAGAACCATCACATCGATGGAGGAAGCATCGAAGGGAAGGTTACGGTTGAGCCGGTTGGACTCGCTACGTTTGCCCTGAAAAAAACCGCATTCCAAAAGGATGCGTTTGCCATTCACCGTCAGGATGTGCATGGAACCGGTCACTTCGCGGACCGCGCCCATAAATTGAACCTTCATTGGAAACTCCTTGGATGATCATGGAATGATATTGGAAGTAAGAGTATAGTGTGCGCTGGCCTTTCGGCAACGGGACAAGGGGGCTTCGCGCCCCACGAACATCAAGGAGGTTGGTTTCATGGGGCGTTATCTGGCGTTCGATCTGGGGGCGGAAAGTGGAAGGGCTCTAGCCGGAAATCTTGAAAAGGGAATCCTCTCACTGGAGGAAATCCATCGTTTTTGGAATCAACCGGTCACCATGCGAGGTGCGCTTCACTGGGATTTCCCGCGTTTGCTGCGAGATATGCAGGATGGGTTGGTTAAGTTTGTGAGGACTTTCGATCAAGCCCCATCGGGGATTTCCTGCGATAGCTGGGGAGTCGATTTCGGGCTCCTGGACAAACAAGGGAATCTCCTGGGAAATCCGGTGCATTACCGGGATACACGAACTGATGGGATGCCGGAGCGGGTCTTC
>CAZORO010000366.1:0-6012 GCA_964581845.1 uncultured bacterium | reverse complement strand
CAATCGCCAAGGTGACCTCCGCATTGGCCTTGGCCCAGCGCATGGAAATCAAGTAGGCCAGCGATGCCAACTCCTCCTGCCCATTGGTTACCAAAGCCCCGAATTGAGGCAGACAGTCCATGGCCGCGCTGAAGAGGATCCGCGAGGCCGCATATTCACCCCCGCTGAGGCCCTTTCCAACCGCGGCAAAAGTGGGATGGATGCCATATTCGGGGTAAAGGAAGAACCGCGGCGCCCACATGCACGACTGAATTTCATCAGCCACCGTGGGGACATCATGTTCCTGGCAGAGCCGGTAGGTCTCCTGGAGAAACTCCTTGGAAAGCAGCACCGCTCCATAGTTCATCATCACGATCTCATGGAAGAACCCCGCGATCTTAAAGGGGGGCTGTTCGTATTCTAGGAAGGCCGCGCGGACATCCTCGATGCGGTTGGGACGAACCGGGATAATCCGGTAGAGGCCCTTCTCCTCCACGGCGGCGGTAAACTCCGGCCACATCCCCCGCAGGGTCTGCGTGAGAACCGTGGTGCCATGGTAGTTCGCTTGAAGTGTGCCCTCTTCGTTTCCCATGACAAGAAGAACAGGGATCCGCCCAAGATAGGCCGGTTCCGGGCTGTCCGCTTGGGAATGGTAAAAACGGGCCAGAATCATCTTGAGCGCCGCCTCAACCGCGAGACTCCCGGTTTCGAGGTTGAGCACACGGTTGATGACATCCATCCTCATGGAGGCGTGAACACGGGCTAACCCGGTGGTGTCACATGGCGGAATCTGATTAGCCTCACGGACAAGCTCCTCTTCCAGTTGACGGGTGATCTCGCCGCGGGTGTTGTTATGGGTGGCGTTGGGGATACCCAGCCGCTTGGCGCGTTCGATGATCTGAAATCCGGGAAAGGCATGCCCCAACGGGGCATGGTAGTGCTCGCTTTTGGTGATCAGGTAGAGACGGCCATCCTGTCCCACACGGTAGTAGCCCAACCCGCTGAGTGGCGCCATCCCGGTCTTTGTCGCGGAACGGAATGCCAGCGTGGTGGCTCCCTGGCTGGTATGTGAGGGAGTTAGTTTACAGACCTTCCGCCCAACCGAGGGAAGCAACGACAGGAGCCTGGACTGGAATCCGGCTGGAAGGAAGTTGACCGGGTGAGTAGCGAGCGAGCGGAGATTACGAACATCCTCCCCCGATAAGAAGGAGTGTGCTTCACAGACCGCCTCCAGGTAGTCCGCATCCACGATTTCCGCCAACGAAAGGACAACCTCGCGGAACTCGGTACGGGGCGGCTGAATGGTCATGGACTCAACAGTTCCAACAGCCCTGGAAGATCACGGGCATCATTCCGCAGGTCGCGGTTGAAATCCAGGACGGCATCATAACGGGGCATAGTTGGGAAACGTTGCCAGGTGTTGAGGAGGTTGATGAGATCCTCACGATCCACCTTGCCATCCTGGTTGCTGTCGCCATCCGCTGGACCCGCCAAATGTCCATCCCGCAACTGGGTTCCATGAAAGGTGGGCCAGACCATGGAATCGGCATCCGCTGCACCAGTCAGGTCATATACAAACAAGCGGCTTTCATCCGCTGGACCGTCATAGAAGGCTATCGCCAGCTCCAGCAGTCCATCGCCATCCACATCCCCCACGGCCGGGGTGGAGAGGATATCATCACCCGGGCGCGCTGGAGCGTTTTCGAGCAACCCCGGCGGCAGATGAATCGGGAATCCCGCAAGCATGCTCCCATCTCCATTCAATCCATAAACCCGGGCATTGGAGAAGGCCGCGATGACATCCAGACTCTGATCGCCATTGACATCGGCAATCAGGGGGGAGGCGAAATTCGCGGCAACGGAGATCTGACTCGGATTCACCGGGAAGGTTTCCCGCGGCGCGATGAAGGGGAATCCCGCCAACGGCTGGCCTTCCTTATTGTAGGCATACAGAACCCCATCATCGCTGATGACCGCGATATCGGGATAGCCATCTCCATCCAGATCGCCAATCGCGGGAGAGGAGTCCACATCGTTGTACTGAAGCAAGGGGGAGGGTTGACGGCGCGGGAGTGTGACCGGCCAGGCATTCGAGAACTTCGATCCATCCGCCTTGAGCACCATGAGCGTGCCATCCGAGGTGCCCACGATGATCTCCAGGTTGTTGTCTCCATCGAGATCGGCAATGGCGGGCGAGGAAATCACGGAGTATTGGCTTTGCGCGGTGGCGAGCAGGGTTCCATCATGATCGATGATGAGAATCGTCTCGGGAGATCCATAACTCCCCACCACCACTTCATCCAGATAGTCATGATCGAGATCCGCCAAGGCCGGGCTGCTACGCACATCGGCGTTACGGATGAGTGGCCAGTTCCCGGCTACCGGACTTCCATCCAGATTGAGCGCGAAAACTCCCATGCCCTGGTCATTGGCACCGGTCCGGTCCGTGCCAAAAACCAACTCCGGCCCGGCATCACCATCCAGCTCACCCACCGCCACGGTACTGAAGATCTCGTGAGTGGCCAAATGCTTCACCACATCCGGTAATGTGATAAGAGGTTCTCCCGGCGTTTCCGTGGCAGTATGGGAGGGGGTTTGAGTTGCTGTCCCAGTTGAGCTGGGGGTTGCAGTCTCAGTACCGGTGAAGGTGTTTGTAGGTGTTTCTGTCGGAACCGGTGTGTCCGTACGGGTCGGGGTGAAAGTGCTCGTATCCGTGCCGGTCGGGGTGGGAGTACCTGTTTCCGTACCGGTTGCAGTGGGAGTAACAGTGTCTGTGTTGGTACCGGTGGGAGTGCCGGTGTCCGTGCCGGTTGGGGTGGGAGTACCCGTGTCCGTACCGGTCGGGGTGGGGGTGTCTGTATCCGTGTTGGTGGGAGTGGGAATCTCCATTTCAAACTGGAGGCACCATTGGACAAGTGTCCCCCCCACTTCGTTGATAGAATCCGTCACCGCCAGAATCCATCTCCCAGCGGAATTCTTTCCATCGAAGGCACTGAGAAGGGCTCCCTGGCCGCCCGGACGAGTCGAGGAGCCAGGCCAGAAAGGACAGGAGAGGACATCCCCCTCGTCGTCAAAGGTCGTCACGATGTTACTACTCTCGGATTCAATACAGTTGTGATCGTAAAGGACGACCTCGGTACCCGTTTCCACATGCTTGAGGGAGAGCAGCAGGTCTCTGATTCTGTCATGTTGTATATCCACATAGACATTGAGATCCTGGATGGGCTGCTGGTGGGAAACCTCGATCATATCCGTTACTCCCCGGATCTTGGCGCCTTCCCCTGTTGAGAGGGCATCCGGGATTGCGATGTTGGGGAAACGGCAATGTTGGCCGACATCCTCATCGGGCCCCGGGTCTTCGAAGCCAGGGCCGAAAAAGAGATGGTAGGCACCAGAACCAGAGAGAGCTGAGACCCGTATCGCCACTGTGGGTGAGGTTAAGGTCCCATTTGAAATACTTAGAAAATCATTTTCCCCCATTCCTCCTGAAAGTTCGATCCCGGTTATCTTGCTTTGATTAAATGGATTCAGAACATCCACGGCCAAGTCCGCTGTCGAGGAAAGATTGAATAAGGCAATGTTCAGATCAAAACCACGGATCCCACCGAGGTTCACCTGGAACCAATCCTGGTCATTGGGGTTGGAAATACTCCCCTCAATACTCTGACATCCCGTAAAAACCTGTGGATACGAGGTACCATCATTCGGTTCAATTTCCTGGAAACTTGAGCTTACCGGGCTTGTCAGAGTTACCAGGCGGTACTCTCCCAGCGAGGATTTCGCGTGAGCAAAAAACGTTGAGGAAACCTGGATCAATGGCGAGATCCCCTTGGAAATTGAAACTCCAGCGACTCCAGAGAACACGATGCCATCGGAGATATCATTATTGCCAGCCACAAAGTCCTCAACCGATCCCTGGTATAACTCAAGTACGGTATCGGGACTCTCCCCGGCAAGGGGACGAGTCCATACGCTGATCCAGGAAGCCTCCTCGTGGTTGGGAGGAAGGTAAAACCAGTCGTTATCCAGGGCGGAGTTTATAACTGCGTTGGCGAAAGGATCTCCCACTGGTGATGTCGATGTGGAATGCATCAGGCGAGCTTGCGTCGAGGTCTCATTCGGTTCCCAGTAGTCGACCTGGCTCCAGCAGGATGGGAGCAGAATAATCCCCAGGAGGAAAACCCACCCCATCGGGAGACTGAGGACAAACCTGGCGGGAGGGCGCAACGTGGCCGTCCTCCTTTCTTCCAAGGTGAGATGTGTGCGAGGACCCTACCGGCTTCCACTTTTCGAACCGGGGCCAGTATGTCCCATGGAAAAACACTGTCAGAAGGTTATGTTTTGTTGCTTTCCTTTGTCAATTCCTCGACCGCATCCTTGGATACGATATCAGTGTTCGGTTTCACCTTGGCCGCCTTCCTCCCCCGGTCACTCCAATCCGTCTGGACAGCATCCCGGAGAGTGGAAGCCAGCGCTCGGAAGGCCTGACCCCGCGAGGCCGCCCCGGTGGAGGAGGCGTCGATATCCACCACCTGCAGGATCGCGTAGCCATAGATTCTTTCCGCCAGTGTCTCTCCTTCCTGGACTGGTTCGGAAACGGGCACCACCTTGCTCAACCCGCCCAGGGGAAGGTTATAGGCAGTTGCTGACACCGATCCTCCCGAGTTCTGGCCTGGCAGTGAGGGTACCTTTGGATCGAGACGGATGCTGAGAGGACCAAGAAGCTTGAGATTTCTCTCCTTGGCGAAGGCGCCCAGATCGATGCTGCGGGAGGCTGAGAAGGGCGCTGTCGCCGATTTGAGAACATCGCTCAATTGGGCCAACACCGCCTCGGCAGAGGCATTGGAGATCGGCGCGGCGCGCTCGAGCTGGAGATCCTTCCTGACATCCTGCTTCACCTCCTCGAACCTCGGTAGACGTGTCTCCTCAATGGTGGCGGCCTGGATCAGATAGTAGGCTCGGATGGGTTGTGGATTCTGAGGATTGGACGGAGGATCCTCAAGCACCGAGGTGGTGGCGCCAACCACGCGCAACCCAGCGGCGGCATAGTTGACCACCGAGCTCGATGAGAAGCCCGGAATGGGTAAGCCGGGCTCAAAGAAATCCGAGGTTTTTACCTGGACACCAAAAGACTCCGCCGCCTGACGAAGGTTGTCATTGAATTTATCCAAGGCGATCCAGACATCCCATACCTGGTCACGCGCCTTTTCGGTGGCCAATACCTTACGGTAAGCCTCGCGGACCTCCTTTTCAACCTCGGAGAGTTCTGGAAGATGCTCAGGCGTCTCCTTGATCAGGTTCAACAGGGTGGGCCCTTGAAAAGTGTCGATGGGACCAGCGGGGTTGCCTGGGGTGAGGGTAAAAGCCTGGTTCAGAATATCACGGTCCACACGCATGTTCTTTTCGCGCTGCTGGCCGGAAGGATTGCGAAGGTGGGAATGAGTCACCGGAGCCGGGACCCCATACACCTCGGGAATCCTGTAAAATTCAAGGCTGCCCGAACGAACTCGCGTGGCAGCTTCCTGAGCTTGCACGCGGGCAGTATCCGCCGCCTTGCGGGTACGATAGGCCTTCTCCACATCGGCTCTGGCTTCCTCGAAAGTTTTGTTACGTGCCTCCTGCTTCTCGATCAGCTCCGCCAGATAGAAGTTGATATTGCCCTCAATGACATCAGAGACCACATCCGGGCTTAGTTTTGAGACTCCCTGGTAAAATTGGTATTTATCCCGGTTGATTTCTGGATGAGGGCTATCACCACGCGCGAACCAATCGGTTTCGAGTACCGGCAACGCTGTTACCGCCGTGGCGGTCTTGAGGGACTTGCCAGCCAGAGCGGCCTTGATCTGTTGGAGCTGTTTCCGCGCCGCGTCCTTTAGCGGTTTCGTGTCGATCCTGGCGGTTGGACGCATGCGGGCCTCCTTGAGGGAGATCCGCTCGCCCGCGGCACGATGTCCATAAGTCCAGATCAGATGGTACCCATACGAGGTCTTGACCGGTTGCGAGACAGTCGCCTCCGGAATACTGAATGCCGCT
>CAZORO010000365.1:0-6015 GCA_964581845.1 uncultured bacterium | reverse complement strand
GTGTAGAGGTTCTTCTGCAACGCATCCCGCAAGGCTTTTTGAGTTTCTTCCCGGGCGATCAACTCCAGACCGAGAACAAAGTCGAGGTCCTTCGTCACGCGAGGGCTTGTGTCTCGCCATTGTTGGACCGGCACGATGACAGGTATACCCGGATTTGCCAGCAGCCATTTCTGTTTCAGGAACAAACCATAGCCACCCGCTAACAGCAGGTTTTCTCCGCCTGCCTTTCTGAGATCCTCCCACAGCGGCGCGAAATGCGGCCACATCAGATCTTCCGGGTAATCATTCAAAACCGTGCCTCCTTGAGAATCTGATTCCGGATATCCTGCGCAGCATCCTGTTGACGGGCATCACCTGCTTGGAGTTCCAGCCAGGTCTGCAACCGGCTGGCCCACCTGATCCCCTTCTCATCAATCTCGTTAGCGAAGAAGTATCCTGTCTCCTCGGTCTCGATGAGTTCGAGATCCGCGAAACTGGGCACTGTCTCGGGCTCTCCTCTAAGCAATGTCTGTGCAAGAGGCAAGCTGGAGACTGCCACGCGGAGCGGCCCACCTTGTGAAAACTGGGTATAGCGCATCACTGAGGACTCGCCGGTGACAGCCCACTTGAGTAAGGGATTGGACGAGAGAACCGGGGCAAGATCTATTCCAGAAGGCAAGCGGAGAGCCTGTCGGCTACGAATCCGGTTCTTGCGCCACTCGCGGCCCAGGTTGTCGAGCAGCCGGAGCGGATCAGTGAGTTGGATGCCCCCCCCTGCCTTCGAAACGATGAGCTCCTCTTCCAAGGTTTGCGCCGCCTTGGAGACCTGCGAAGTCGACAGCTCGGCACCGCCTTTCTGAATGGCCACGGCCAGCGCGGTGAGTGATTCCCAACGGGGCTGGACGGCGAGCATCCGTGCCACCATTGCGGAACGGCCCCGGTAGGCGTTGCTTAGCAGCCGGGAATCAGGATAACGGTTAGGTTGCCCGGAGCGCAGCACATAGAGCCTTCCCGGCACGATGATCACACCGTTCCCGCAGAGATCCACCCCGCTGACTCCATCCCGTTCCAGCTCATCCAACCGTTCGGGAGAAAGGTACGGTACCTGGATCATGGGCCACTCCCCCTCTCGGGCCAGTTTTTTCGCTTGGGCCACTGCCAGTAAGACAGTCTGGGGTGTGGACTTGGCCTTGGATTCCACCACAAAGCGGAACTCCTCTGTCGAATCCGGTAATGCCAGTCTGATCCTGGCATCGACCCGGTTCCCTCGATCACTTTCCTCGAACACCGATGCACGAACCACCAAAGGCGGTAGTAAAACTACCCCAGATTGAAAACGAGAGAGCATCTCAGATTCATTTAGTTTCCCAAACATCGTATCTTCCCATTCAGGAAATTGAGTTTATACAGGAAATAATAGTAAGAACATTCCTGAAAAACAAGGGCTTCCCATGCGGGAAAACAACCTAATATGAGATATTATTGAACCTAGACGCTCACAGCCCCCCACTGAACGCCTTCTGCAAGACCGCCTGCCTTAGTCGCCCTGCCCGCTGAAGGTTCGCCGCCACCACCCCCTCCAACTCCTCCACCACCGACAGCCGACGCTCCACTTCGGCGACAATGCGGGATTGTTCAGCGAGGGGAGGGATAGGAAGAGGAAGTGAGATGAAACTTTCTCGAGTAAAATGCTTAATTGTGCTCCCGGTGAACCAACGTTCGAGTCTCCCCGTCTTTGCAAGGAACTCAAGCAAGAAGACAAATAAGCGTGCGTTGAAAGAACCAAGAAAGCGGACGCGGTGAATGGCCTTTTGATATAACATACCAGGAATTCGACAATCCCAAACTGCAGCACGTCCAGGTTCACCACCTTCGCAGACCAAGACATCACCGGATTCGACTAAATACCTCTCAATCTCCTCATCCTTGAAGAACATCTCAAGAATGTCATTTGTGTCGATTGATCCCCAACGGACATTGATGTTCCTCAAGTATCCTCGAAGCTGTCCTGTACGGTGTTTGTTTTTGTCCAACATCTTTCCCAGTGCTACGTTGGCAATCTGGTCAACGCATGTCCACACCCACCCCTCCGGCAGTTCGGGCAGGTTGCTCGTGTCCGGTTCGGCTGGTTCCTTGTACTTCCCCCGGCCATTCCAGTTCTTGCGCCGTTCGGTGAGGATGCGGGCGAGGAGTTGGCTGGCGGGCTCAAAGGAGCGGCCCTCCTGCCGGGCGAAGTCAGCCTCGGTGGGGACCAGGCGTCCCTCGCAGGCGGCCTTGAGGACCGAGGCGCGGTAACGTTTGAGGTTGGCCTGCACCCGTTTGAGCGCCGCCACCCCCGCATCGAGCCGCGTGAACTGCTTCTCGATCTCCTCCACGATGCGGTGCTGTTCGGGGAGGGGGGGGACTGGGATGTGAAGGTCTCGTACAATTTCCTGGCTAATGTTGGATTGGGCACCGCCCTTACCCATTTCAACCAGTTCATGGCGTTTAGATTCAAGATAGCGGTAGGTGAATCGTGTATCGAGGTTTTTTGGAAGGAAGATCCCACATACGGCCTGATTTGTTGCTGCATCAATGCCAAGGATCCCAAGTTTTCCAACGGTGGCTCCATAGAGAGCAATGCAGAGTGTCCCAGCTGGAAACACTTTCGCAGATGAAGAACTCAAACCGGCTTCGGAGATGGTTTCTTCGGTTTGATAGACAGTGCTATCTGCGAGCTCGCCAGACTTTACCCAAGGGATGCCTCCACCATAGTAGGATGTGATTGAACGTTTTGGTGTTCCACCGCTGGCTGTCTTGGCGATATCACCCAAACGGATCACGTTCCACATTGGTGAATTAATCCGAACGGGGGATGTCTTCATGCCGCCAACACCTCATTCAGTTCCTCCAGCAGTTCCGGGAGACCCTTGCCGAACAGTTCGTAGACCTTCCCCAGCCCACCACACTGGCTGAAGGGAGCGAGGTCGAAATCCCCCGGCTCGATACTCAGACTGGTGGCGATGTGATCGCGGATGAGTTCCAACCAGGTGCGCTGGTCCGGTGTGAAGTTGATTCCGGCTTCAGCCTTCTGCATCAACCATGCCTCGAAACGTTCCTGCACCGATTCGGCGAAAGGTTCCAAAACTGGTTGATACTGTAGGGCAAATCGCACCAAGGGCACCAGATCAGCGAAACGGTTGAGCGCAGAGCGTCCCTTCACCTTCCCCGGGTGCGTCGCTGCAAAAGCGGTCCACAAAGATTTCTCATTCCAGGCCAGGTTGGTTTCTTGCAGCTTCTTCTCCAGTTCCTTGAGCATCGCCTCGGTAAGGTGCTGTTTGTAGGGACGGTTGTAGAGGATCTGCAGGGCGGTAATCTCGGCCTGGTACTTCACGATGAATTCACGGAAGGAGGTGACCAGGCTGGCGGCCTTCTCCTTGGCGGCGGCATCGAAGCCTTGATCCAGGACCAGGTCGATGGTGACCGTGTCGATGGTCTGTTCGAGTTGCTTCTTGACCTTCACCAAGGCTTCACGCAGCGCGGGCTTGTCGAAAGGCGCGCAGGCTTCATTGACCAGCTCCTTCTGTGCGGCCTCGAACACCTCGGGCGGGACCTCATCGGGATTGGCTCCCGGCTGCCCGGTGGCCTTCTCCGCGATCACATCTGGATCGAGTGCCCGCAGGAGTGCGCTGGACATCCCGGAGAGCGTCTTCCCACCCGCGATGGTTGTCAGTTCCTCCCTTTTCGCGGGGGTGAGTTCCCGGTCCAGCCGCGCGAGACGTCCCGCCAGGGTGGTGAGGGTGTCCTCATCGCGCTTACCCATGGCGACTCCGAGCAGGAGCTTGTCCATGGGGACTGTGCGTTGCCTCTCCAGCGGACGGGAATCGGTCTTGTCGCTCTCGCACACCCCGACCGCATCGACAATGATGAAGTGGGTTTTGACATGAGCGTCCTCTCCGCTGACTGCCTGAAGGTCGGTGGGCGTGAGGACCCGTGTGCCGCGCCCCTTCATCTATTCGAAGTAGACCCGGCTGCGGACATCGCGCAGGAACAAGAGACATTCCAACGGTTTGATATCGGTGCCCGTGGCGATCATGTCGACCGTGACCGCGATGCGTAGTTGCGGCGAGGTGCGGAATTGCTGGATTAACTCCTCGCCCTTCGCGGGCGCCCCGGTCTCCGAGTGTTTGGACTGGTAGGTGATCTTCTTGGCGAAGTCGTTCCCCTTGCTGAAGACCTCGCGGACAATTCCGACAATGTCCTCGGCGTGAGAATCATCCTTGGCGAAGATGAGGGTCTTGGGAACCATGGTCCGTCCCGGGAAGAGTTCGGTGGGAAGGGCATCGCGGAAGGCCTCAAGCACGGTACGGATTTGCGAGGGGACCACGACCGAACGATCAACTTCTCCCGCCGTGTAGGTCAGGTCCTCATCGAGTTGCTCCCAGCGCCGGGCACGGGTCTCTTTGCTGCGCTTGTCGACATAAAAGCCCTTCTCGACCTTGCCCCCCTGCTCGGTGACCTGGGTGCGGATGCGGTAGACCTCATAGCCCACATTGACCCCATCGGCCACCGCGCGCTCGTGGTTGTACTCCATGACCAGATTCTGATTGAAGAAGCCGATGGTCTGTTTGCCCGGTGTGGCAGTCAGCCCGATCAGGAAGGCGTCGAAGTATTCGAGCACCTGCCGCCACAGGTTGTAGATCGAGCGATGGCATTCATCGGTGACGATGAAATCGAAGGTCTCGATGGGGATGGCGGGGTTGTAGACCACTTCCCTCGGGCGCGAGTCTGCGGCGGAGAGTTCGAATCCGGAGAGTTCATCCATCTCTTCGGGGAGTTCCTCGCCACGCAGCATCGAGTAAAGGCGCTGGATGGTGCAGATGGTGACACGGGCGACCGAGTCGAGCTGGTTCGAGGTGAGGTGCTGGACATTGTAGAGCTCGGTGAACTTGCGGTTGGTCTCGGGGGTGACGAACTGGTCGAACTCGCCTTTGGCCTGACGTCCGAGGTTGGCCCGGTCCACCAGGAAGAGGACACGGCGTGCATGGGCATGCTTGATGAGGCGGTAGGTGAAGGCGCAGGCGGTGTAGGTCTTGCCCGCACCGGTGGCCATCTGGATCAAGGCGCGGGGATGTCCCGCCGCGAAGGAGCGTTCGAGGTTCATGATCCCCTCGACCTGGCAGGCCCTCATGCCGGTGGTGACGAGGGGAGGAAAGCCTTGCATCCGTGCCCAGAGGGACTTTTCATCCGCTGCCCACTCGGCCAAGGTCTCAGGTTTGTGGAAACTGAAAACATGGCGCGAACGAGGCTCGGGGTCGCGTTCACAACGGAAATAGGTCTCGACACCGGTTGATTCGTAGTAGAAAGGAATGGGGCCCCTGGCCTCGAAGAAATCGGGAAGGTTCTCACCATAGCGGGCTGACTGTTCTGAAGCAGCTGAGAGAGTGGATCCCACCTTCTTGGCCTCGACAATGCCCACCGGCTTGCGGTCCACCAAGAGGAGGTAGTCGCAACGCCCCGACTTGAGCGGGACCTCACGGACAGCGATCCCAGATGCAGCCGAGAGATCGACCGAGGCGTAGTCCTGGACTGCCCACCCAGAGGCTGTCAGGGCGGCATCAATCTCCAAACGGGCTTGCTGTTCAGGCGGCAGAGTCATGGGGCAACATCGTCATCAGGTCATTTAGCGTATGGCTCTACCTATATCACAGATCGTACTCAAAGACACCTCTGTTTGTGGTTTGTTTGATCCTTTTATTTCTGGGGAATCCTAACAGACATTTGTGACAGACCTCTTGGTTTGGTGATCGAAAACTGATCTGGAAGACTACAGGTAAGACCACAAACCCTCTAACCTTAACCCACTCTCATGACATAGGCCCAATCAAAGGGGACACGATTCACGGGGCAACTAAAAATCAGCAAAGGGTAGATGCTGACACCTCCAGGTCAATCCGAACGATCCCGGGTGGGTCAATCCAGGACTGCAGCTGACATTCTGTGGTAGTATTGTTTCGGTCTTAACTCATCCTAAATTGTGCTGACTGTGATCTGAAC
>CAZORO010000364.1:0-6016 GCA_964581845.1 uncultured bacterium | reverse complement strand
AAAATCAACAGTCACGGGTCAGCGTGTGGAAATTCCGCTAATAAAGAGACAGAGATGAAACTTGGAATTTTCGCGAGGACTTATGCCAGGCACTCTCTTGAGGACACATTAAGGGCCATCCTGAATCATGGATTCAAGGTAGTTCATTTCAACCTGTCCTCGGTGGGTTTGCCAACCTTACCCGGACATCTGCAGGATCCGCTTCTTGAGGATATTCTGTCTGCTTTTGATATATATGATCTCGAAATGTGTGCTGTCTCCGGGACCTTTAATGCCATTCATCCAGATCCCTCCAAGCGTTTCCAGGACACTCAAAGGTGCCTCTCTCTTATCAAGGCCTGCCCTAAGATGGGAACCAGGACAGTCACCCTTTGCACAGGAACTCGATACCCTGATAATATGTGGCGCGCCCATCCAGATAATGATACACCCCAGGCCTGGGGTGATCTGCTCAGGACCCTTGAAATCTTATTGAAGTGCGCCGAAGAGGTGGGTGTAAATCTTGGGATCGAGCCAGAAATGGGTAACGTCATTAACTCGGCTCCGAAAGCCAGGATATTGCTGGATGAACTTAAATCTCCATGCCTTGGAATCATCATGGATGGCGCCAATCTGCTGACATCTGAAACGGTCAGCGAGCAACACGAGGTATTATCCGCCGCATTCGACCTTCTTGGCCCCGATATTTTAATGGTTCATGCCAAGGATTTTCCATTGGGTGCTTCCCAAACCCAAGCCGCAGGGAAAGGAAGCCTCGATTTCCCCTTTTACCTCGATTTAGTCCGGTCCTGTGGTTTCGATGGGCCCATTGTGCTGCATAATTTATCCGAGGAAGAAGTGCCATCAAGCGTGTCCTACATGCGCCAGCTATTGGAGAGGTGAGTGATGTCTTCTTTTTTGTATGATGAAATCAGTTTCAATTATGAAGTTAAAGGTAATGGACCCGCAATCGTATTCACTCATGGGCTTGGCGGTGATATGAGCCAACCCAAAGACCTGTTGGGTGAGATGAATGGCTACCGTGTGCTGCTCTGGGATGTTCGTGGACATGGAGGAACCGAACCGGTTGGGCCTGAGAAACAACTGAATTTCGATACCTTCGCGCGCGACCTTTCCATGTTGATTGATCATGTGGGGATCGAAAAAGCGGTTGTTGGCGGAATCTCAATGGGGGCGGCAATTTCGGCATCCTTCGCGGTTCGTTGGCCAGAAAGAGTCCGGGCGTTGGTATTGGTGCGTCCCGCTTGGGAGGACAAGCCATCTCCCCCCAATCTCAGTCACCTGATTCAGGTGAGACGGCTTCTTGACGCAGGCGGCACAGGCGCTGATTTGCTGAAATACCGTTCGCTTCCTGAGTATAAACCCCTTAGGTCTTTGGCTCCGGATTTGATCGAGGGACTGGAATCCCAACTCATTAAACACAAGGCTTACGAACGGCGCGCGAGACTTGAGAGAGTGACCTGTTCCTGTCCGATATCTTCATGGAACCAGACCCAGGTCCTTACCATGCCCACATTGGTGGTGGGAAATTATCCTGATTCCACCCACCCGATGGAAATGGCGGAGGAATGGGCGCGTAGGCTTCCTCATGCACAGCTAGTAATTATCCCTCCCAAAACAGACATGAGTGCGCATCGCACGGAATTCCAGCGTCAATTCCGTGAGTTTCTTGTTGAGAAAGGATGTAGTTCATGAGTCTCTTGGCGTCAGTCTCTCTCTGGTCCGCGGACATGACTCATTTCGCGGATGAAATCGCACGTGTGGAACCATACGCCGACTCCTATCACATCGATGTGTGCGACGGACAATATGCAGCAAATCTACTGTTTTTCCCCGACCTGGTCGCATCGCTCCGCCCGTTGACTACAAAACCTTTCGAGGTTCACCTGATCACTCGAAATCCTGAAATGTGGATTCAGCCATTCTCTGAGGCGGGGGCAAACTCCTTCATTTTCTATCCCGATGCCACTCCTGATGCCCAAGGGCTTCTCCAGCGGATCAAGTCCCTGCAACTAAAGGCGGGTATGTCGCTCGCTTTGGAACAACCCGTTTCGATGATCGAGAAACTCCTTCCCAACTTGAATATCGTAACCATCATCGGCACTGAGTCCGGTGTGAAGGGAGTTCAAACAGTGGCGCCAGTGGCCTTCGAGAAGATCCACCAGCTGGTACAGCTTCGCGCTAGACATGGTTACCATTACCGGATTCAAGCCGATGGAGCCATTCGTTGGGAGACAGTTCCGTTGTTGGTTGAGGCCGGCGCGGATGGAATTGTACCCGGCTCCCTATTCTTCAAGGAGGATGTGGCCAAAGTCAGCGCATGGTTAACATCTCTCCCCCGGTAACCCCGCTTCATCTACTAAATCATTCATAATAACATCTTGACATCCCCCTGAAAGGGTGTATTCTACGAATCAATTAGTCTAGATCTGGTCCTTCCAGGAGGTCCGCCATGGCGCGTCCGGTCTCACGCTACCCCACCGAACTCGAGCTCGAGATCCTCAAGATTCTCTGGCGCGAGGGGGAGGGCACGGTCCGCGAGGTCCAGGAAGCCCTCATCCCCTTCCGCAAACTGGCTTACACCTCGGTCATGACCATCATGGACATCATGTTCAAGAAGGGGTACCTGCGGCGCAAGAAGGTCGGCAAAGGCTTCAACTACACCCCACGTGTCACCGAGCAGAAGACGACGCGCGGGATGCTTTCCGACCTGGTGGACCGCGCCTTCGAGGGGTCGGCCCGTAGTGTCATGCTCAATCTTCTCGAATCTCGTGAGATGGACTCGAAGGAACTGTCTGAACTGCGCTCCCTGCTCGATCGCAAGATCAAGGAGGCAGCCTCATGAACCCCCTTGATTTGTTGGATTCTCCAGTGTGCCTTCGTCTGGCCCTCGCCCTGGCACATTTCCTCTGGCAGGGAGTTTTCATTGCCCTGGCAGCAATGGCTCTGACCTCTGTCCTTGGGCGGAAATCTTCCCGAGTCCGGTATGGGATCTCTATGGGGAGCCTGGTGATCATGGCACTCACCGTGGCGGGGACCTATTGTGTCGTTGAGCCGGGACCTCCAACCACATTGTCATCCATCCTGACCACGGATGAATCTCCGTCACCAGCTGATGTTCCTAATCTTCCACGATTCGGATCGACAGAACCCTCCTCAGCGAATACATTTACTGCTCCCGAACCAGTATCACAGCGAATTCGAGTGGACGAATACAGCGCAATGCTCCACTTCGATTGGCAGCGCTGGGCACCCGCGGGTGTGGCGCTGTATCTCCTGGGTGTCCTGCTGATGACCCTCCGGTTGCTCCTGGGGTTGCGTGGCGGACAGCGGCTCCGCAATCTGTCGACTCCCGTTGAAGACATCCATCTCCTCACCGCTCTGCAGCGTCAGGCGCAAGCACTCGGACTGAAGATTCAGCCGGCGCTGCTCTATTGTGCGAAGGTCACAGTCCCGACCGTGGTAGGGGTGATTCGTCCGTCGATCCTCTTGCCGCTCTCCTTCGCAAGCGGCCTCACCCTTGAGCAGATCGAAATGCTGCTCTGCCACGAACTCGCGCACATTCGTCGCTGGGATCCATTCTGGAATGTGGTCCAACGCACCATCGAGGCGTTGCTCTTCTTCCATCCGGTCGTGTGGTTCATTTCAAGACGGGTACGTCTGGAACGTGAGAATTGCTGTGATGATCTGGTCCTTCAGTCGGGTGGATCAGCACTCACTTATGCCGCCTCGCTCCTCGATGCGGCCCAGAGATCTCTTTCGCCTTCAACGGTGGCCTCACTTGCATCGATGGTACTGGAGGCCACAGGAAGGACCTCGCAGATTCGCAGTCGGGTATTGAGGCTGGTGGGGGAAAAGGAGGAGATGCGATTAAGGAGACCGATGCTGGTCTTGCTTCCGTTGGTTCTGGTGGGATTACTTGCGGTTATGCCGTATGTGGGGAAAGCGGATGAGGCGAACAACCAGGACCGATCCTCAGATTCGAGGACAGAATGGCAGGGGAAACCTGGAACTGGCTCCGTCCATGGCCGTGTCATCATCGATGGCGAACCTTTACCAGATACGAAGATCATGTATTCCCGCTATTGGCCTGATGAGTTTAATTATTATTTTCCCAGTCCGACCCAGACCAACTCAGATGGATATTTCATGGCGAAGAACCTTCCACCTTAAAAATACCATTTTGCGATATCAAAAGGCTGGGATATAAAAACAGGTGTTTCAACCTTTTTTGTCGCAACCCATTCCCATGGCGTCTACATCGATGTAGTCTCGGGTGAAACCGCTGAGATACAGATTGGTGGCATGGGTCGGAAGGTTACCGGGAAACTGGTTCCGGTTCCGAATGAGAAAGGCGAGGTTCCTGAGCCACAGGCCTTTTCAGATCGGAAATTCGCTGGTCATACACTGCGACCTGAGGGACTGCCAGATCACATGCCAGGAGATATCTGGATCCTGGATATCAACCCAGATGGGACCTTCGAAATCCCGGACCTTCCAGCAGGTGACTACACGCCGATGTTCGAACAAGACATCCATATTAAAGGGGCCACAAATGATCTGGCTGTGATGGATATCCTCCCCGATCCTCACAAGATCCATATTCCTGCAGCGACAAATGAATCCAATACACCCTATGATGTGGGCGAGATCAAAGTCAAAATGGGGAAACGTTTGAATGCCCATTGAACAGAACCATCCAGCTTCCACCTCGAACCAGAATGAGAAGAGAGTCAACGGCAATCCAATCCTGAAGATGACAAGTGTACAGAGAAACTCACCACGAAAAAGTTTCTTCCTGTTTTTTTCCTGTTAATGGTTCATACTAATAGAGTCGTTCCCCACCCTTTCTGGGATGGGATGTGTCCTTAGGAGGAACGTCAATGAAACGCCGTACATTCCTTCAGGCCTCCGGTTCTGGAGCCGCGCTGTTGTTTTCAGGAATCACTGGAATGGGAAAGGATCAGGTCATGACCTCGAATCGGGCTCGCGCATGGATGAAGGATTTCTCACGGCTGGAGAACAGGAACCAGAACCGTTCCGATGTCATCGCCACGCATGGCATGGTCTGTACCAGTCAACCCCTGGCAAGCCTGGCTGGAGTTGACATCCTGCGTAAGGGGGGGAATGCCATCGATGCTGCGGTTGCGGCGAACGCAATGCTTGGGCTGGTCGAACCAATGAGCTGCGGTCTGGGTGGTGATCTCTTCGCCATAATCTGGATTGAAAAGGAAAGGAAGCTCTTTGGATTGAACGCCAGTGGACGCGCTCCGTCGAACTGGAGCATCGATGCCGCTAAAAGCCTGGGTCTGAAAGATATCCCCGGCAGAAGTCCGCTCTCCTGGAGTATACCGGGTTGTGCGAGTGGCTGGGCTTTGCTCCTTGAACGGTTCGGACGAATTGGGATCGGAGAAGTCCTTGCTCCAGTGATTCAATATGCCCGAGAGGGTTTTCCTCTTTCTCCACTCATTGCATCCAACTGGGGCTTTGATCCAAAGGAATCGCCGACCCTCGGGGAAACTTATCTCCCGGATGGAAATGCGCCCCGTTGTGGAGACTTTTTTCGTAATCGGGAACTGGCGGCCACCCTGGAAATCCTGTCGCGTCATGGCGCAATGGCCTTCTACCAAGGGGAGATCGCGGAACGGATCGTGAAGTTCTCGCATGAACAAGGGGGACGTTTCGAAATCGGTGATTTCCACAATCACAAAGCCGACTGGGTGGAACCAGTCTCCACCAGTTACCGTGGTTTTGATGTGTGGGAGCTGCCGCCTAATGGTCAAGGCATTGCAGCCTTGCAGATTTTGAACCTGTTGGAGACCTTCGAGATCGGCACGCTTGAGATGAATTCAGCCCATCACCTTCACTTGTTAATTGAAGCCAAAAAGTTGGTCTATGAGGACAGAGCCATTTATTATGCCGACCCAGCATTCTCGGATGTTCCCATCGATTGGCTGATTTCCAAAGACTATGCTCGTGAAAGGAGTAAGCTCATCGATCCAGCTCATGCAGCGGA
>CAZORO010000363.1:0-6019 GCA_964581845.1 uncultured bacterium | reverse complement strand
CATGGCCAAGATGGAATCCGAGTTGGTGTTCGTGTCCCATTCCTCCACCACCGAAAGGCCCTCGGTGTACCATCTTGGGATCCGGGAGTCCGACAGAGCCAGTGTAAAAGTATGTGTGAGCTCATGCCTGAGGTTGTTCCCCCAACTGTACCCTGTCAGACGTGACCGCGAGGGAGCCGAGATGATGATGATGTCTCCGAAACAGACTCCCGCCAGACCCGTACCCGGTAACCCTGCAATACGGATCGAGAAGTCATCCGGATTCTCGTAAAATTCCACCAGCACTTTTTCCTTTGGCTGATAACCGTATTTTCCTGACAGGTCAGCCAGTGTCTCCTCAAGCAGCTCAAGCGCAAAGGCTCCATATGCTCGCGCGCCACCAGATGGAATACGTAGAATGAAGTGCTCTGATTGTAACCTGGCAAATTCCGCGCGTTTAACAAAAAGGTTGCGCATATTATACAAGCGGACATGGAACTGGTCGGAGCTGAAGGCCGCCTTCATCGGCTCCAATGCCGTCTCGGCGGAAGCGGGAGAGACACGTGCGGCGAGCATGGCACGGCTGGCGAGGGAACGTTTGTGCCAGGGGGCCTTTTTCAGACATTTCGCATGATAAGTGTCGGCATCCCGGAACAGGTAATTCCGTTCCAGGCAGTCCGCAAGCTGATAGTAGAATTCTGAGGGATTGGCATAAGCCTGTTCGGCCCTCCTCAGGATTTCCTCAACCCTTTGGCTCTGTTTACCTCGAATGGCGTAGGTTGCCTCAACCGCCAGGAGGGTGATATCAATTGGATTGGTTTGGTATCCACGCCGCAGATACTCCTCCGCCTCGCCGTATTGTTGATCGTAGAAAGCCAGATCAGCGGCCATGGCAAGCGCAAGAGGGTGATGAGGATTCAACCTCAAAGCATCATCAAGCGTACGTTGGCAACCGTGAAAATCTCCTTTCTCGCGCTGGGTTTGAGCGATACCGAGTAATGCAGGGAGGGATTCCTTGTTGGCCTTGAGCGCCTCAGCATAAATTCCCATTGCGGCGGGTTCATCATACCGGTCCAGCCAAAGATCTCCCTTGGCAACCAATACCGTCTCCAGCGTGGGCGAGGTATCGAGCGCTTCCTTATACGCCTTCTGCGCCCCCTCCCAATCGTAGATCTCCAGACGGACACAGGCACGTCCAACCCACTCCAGGTCAGGAGTCTTGAGCTTCGGACCGTTGAGGTACCGGTTCAGGAGCCAACGGTAGGGTGCGATTCTCTCTGGAGAAACAGAAGTCACCATCCCCAACTCGGCCAGACGATACCTTGCCTCCATACAATCGGGTTCTGTCTCAAGCGCCTTTTTCCAAAAGATTTCCGCCTGGTTCAAACGGCCACGGTACTCCGCATACTGTCCAGCCAGGTTGAGAAGCGTGGTATCAGTTGGGAACGTCTGCGTGGCTAAATGAATCGTCCTCTCCGCGAGGTCATGTTTCCCAAATCGGAGCGAGGCGCGGAGAATACCAGCCAAGGCCCGCTCATAGATTTCACGGGAGGCGGATGTCAGATTGGGAGCGTTGCTTGCATCATGAACAAGGCCCTGGTAGATCATAAGCGCCTCCTGTCCCTTTCCACTCCCAAACAGCTGGTCTGCTTGCTCAATAGTCCCGGCAGAGATAGGGGACCACCCACTCAACGAGAACAAGCATGCCAGTATCAGGGGATTACGACTGGACATAAAGCGCCGGAATATGAGAAACATAGCGTGTTATGAACATAGTCCTTTCAATGGGGATCGCAAAACTTCCACACTAGAAAAATGTTTTTTTGAAAATGATTATGTCTCTTTCTTAACTTTTCTGCAACTCAGGTGTAGGATACGTCAATATCGAAGGAAAACGCGGCTACAATGTGACAGCAACAATGACTCCGAAGAAAACCATTGGATCCGGTGGGATCCGAACCACTCGCCTTTTCTTGAAGGTCTTCAGTTTGACCTTCCTAATTCCCGTCCTCGTCATCGCTTACTTTCTTTACTCGAACCCAACAGGGAGGATTGAGGGTAGCCTCAATTATCTCGTTCCCCTCTTGATCACAGCCACGATCGCATTGTTGGGCCTTGTCCTCATCTACAAGATCCTGCGTACCGTGGTGCATGTGCTGGAGGCTCTTCCTCCAGAGGGTGTTCCGAAAGACAGGCTAGACAGCCAAGAGGAGGTCAACACAACGATCGAGGCACTCACCCGCCTCTATCACCAATTTCGTGAAAATGCACGCAAGCTGGAAACATCCGTGGGTCAGCTTGCCGTTCTGACGGAAGTTACGGAGCTGACCGCGCGGATTCCGGACTTAATGGAATTGCTTGCTCTTGTGTTACGCAAGGCGATGGCCACCACCCAATCCAGAAAGGGAACCATCCTGTTACGTTGCGAGAGCGGTGAGGGACTCGAAGTAGTGGCCGCCGAGGGCTGGACTCCCGATCTCTCTGGTCCCATCGAGATATCTGACACTCTGGCGGGACGTGTGATCGAGACCGGACAACCTCTCCTTTCCGGCGATATCAATACAAATCCAGTTCTTGCTAGAAATAACAACCCCGACCTGTATTCATCACCCTCCTTTCTGATCATGCCACTCAATGCCTCGATTGGCACCATTGGAGCGTTGTGTCTTTCAGAGAAGAGTGGAGGCGCTAGATTCGATGAGCAAGACCAGCAGTTCCTCACCGTACTTCTCGGCCAGATTGGTTTCGCGGTTGAGAATGCGCGTCTCTTGAAACAGGCCAGGGACTCCGCACGGACTCTCGAGGATAGGGTTTATTCTCAAAACTCTCAGATCCAGAACGCCCGCAAGATGATCCTTCAAGCGGATCGGCTCTCCGTACTTGGGCAACTTGTGGCGGGAGTCGCTCACGAGATTAACAATCCCCTCACTTCTGTCTTGGGGTACACCGAGTTGCTTCTTGAGGGGGAGTCCGGCCAGATGGACAATAATCAGCTGCGGATTGTCTTTGAGGAATCAAACCGTGCCGCAAGGATCATCCGCAATCTTTTAGCCTTCGCCCATGACAACCGTCCTGGACGCAGCCCAGTTCTCTTGAATGATCTCGTCCTGAATGTGGTAAACCTTCGAAGTTATGACCTGCGGATGCGGAACATCGATATCTCCACCGATCTGGATCCTCACTCACCCCTGGTCCTTCTAGATCCCGCTCGCATCCAGCAAGTCCTGCTTAACCTTATCAACAATTCCGCCGAGGCAATCACCTCGCATGATACCCGCAAAATCCGGGTGGGAACTTCGCATGACAATGGAGAAATCTCCATCTGGGTATCGGACACCGGACGTGGGATCCCAGATTCATACAAGAACCGTATCTTCGAGCCGTTTTTCACAATGCATTCCGGACAGACCCATGCTGGCCTGGGCCTTAGCATCTCTAAGGACATCATCGAGGACCATGGCGGCACCATTGAGGTCGTCAGCGTAGAGGGCCAGGGAACACGCATGACCATTCATCTGCCTTTAGTTCCAGCCCCACAAGAGGAACTCCAGCAAACACCAGTTACTCATCAGCAAAAACCACTTTTTGAGAATCTTTTTGCCCTCTCGATAGATGATGAACGTGACAACGCCGAGTTAGTGGCGCATATCCTTGAGAGAATGGGATTCCATGTCGAGGTCATTACCAATAGCCCATTAGCCCTCCGGCGCCTAGCTCAAGAGACCTTCGACCTGGTGGTCTGTGATATCCGGATGCCGAACCTGGATGGTAGACAACTCTACCGTGAACTCAGAAAGCTGAGGCCACGCACATTCCCACGAACTCTTTTCACCACTGGCGATTCAGCAGATCCGGAGGCAAGGTTATTCGCACAGAATAATCAAGTCCGCCTGGTGTCCAAACCTTTTACCAGCGAGGAACTCACAGGAGCTGTCCAGGAGTTGTTCGCTGAAGGAGACCAGAACAAACCAACTGGAGTGTCCCATTAGTCTCCTTTGACCGCACAATATCCAGTCTGTCAGATCTGTAGGGGATATGGGTTGATTACTGAGCCCTTAACCACCTGCTGGAGACACTCATCATGGAGGTGGAATGTGTTGATATCTGGATTATTCATTTGTCTCATTCCCACGTCTGCCACGGTAGGGAGCACCTCTCCAGAGATAGTAAAAACCACAGATGTGATCCGCATGGAGATCACTCAGCCGCAATCCGGTCCGGTGATTGGTTTCGAGCATCCAGACCTCGCGGGCAACAAGTATGGATTCGAGGGGGGAAGCGCGCTCAAGGTGGGAGACACCTACCACCTCTTCATGGCCGAGATGGCGGGTGATCCCTTCTGGGTGACCATGCGCTTGGGACACTGGGAGAGCAGGGATCTAACCACCTGGAAGCGCACGGGAACTCTCTTCGAGTCGAAAGGCGAGGGACACAACTCCGATCCCAAGTTCTCCATCTGGTCGCCAATGCCCATCTACAACGAAGCCGGGGGACGCTGGAATCTCTTCTATGTCGCTTACCGGGGACCACTGGCCCCTAACGAGGGAACTCACATGGATGGCCAAATCTACCGCGCGATTTCCAAGACACCAGGACCCAATGGAGTTGGAGGTCCCTATGAGGACGCTGAAGTCATCCTACGTCCGGATGCCCTCTCGCAACCCTGGGAGGGACAACAGGGAACTGATTCGTTCTATCCTTACCAAGTTGGGAATGAGTGGTATGGCTTTTATGGAAGCCACAACTATCACCCGCTTGGTCCATGGCTGGTGGGTCTCGCTCACGCGCCCGCCCTGGCCGGCCCCTGGACAAGGTGTACTACCGGAAATCCATCTGGACTCGAGAAGCACTTCATCGAGAATCCCATCGTGCACAAGATCGATGACCTTTACTTGACCGTCTATGATTCCTCCGATGTCAACGAAAAGGGGAACTATGTGGATTCACCCTACGATGTGGGGTATGCCTGTTCACGGGATGGCATCCACTGGCTGACGGGTGCCCGCTGCATCCTGCATCCAGACACCCAATCCGGCTGGTCAGCGGATATGCGCACCCCCTTGGGGTTAATCCCCCTGGAGGGAAATGAGTATGCCCTGCCCTACACCGCCAAAAACAAGGACCGCATGTTCTGGAGCGTGGGTATGGCCAGGGTGCGTTTGGTGCGATAGCGCTGATCCCCGATAATAATGAATATCAAAATGGCTCAGTGAGGATGCACCCCTACGGGAGGAGCATCCGGAAAATACGTTGGCCTGTTCCTAAACAGGAGCCAATAAAGACCTCCCGCGCCAATTAGGAACAGAGCGCCGGTCACCACCATGGAGCTGTAGGCATGGATGACCAGCTGCAATGGCAGCAGATACATGGTGATCTGCCAGAGCAAAGCAAAAGGTAGGGCCGAAAGATCGCGCTTGTTCTCGTTATCGATGGCCGCTATGTCTTCCTTGGGCAATCCCTCGCGGACTGGCTTCCAAAAACCAAAGGGCCGTGTGGTGCGGTAGAAATGTCCGAGAACTTCACGGTCAGCCGCCGGCGTGAATAGGCTGGCAACAATCGCACTGGAAACCGACAGACTCAAGACCAGAAGGAACTGGTACAACTCGGTCATTGTGGGCCACATGAACCTTTGAACGAGGGCCACGATCAGACCCACAAAGGTGCCAATCGCGAATCCATATCCATTGAACCTCCACCAGTACCAACGCAGCAGACCTGTCACCTGGACACAGGTGCCAAGTCCCATCATCAGCCATCCCCAGATGTCATTGATGTTCTTGGCCTTGAAACCAAGCCAGTATCCCGCCAGTACGATGAGGATCGCGGTCACATAGGACAAGCGTACCAGCACCTGATTGGAGGCGCTGGGATGGATATAACGCTGGTAGATATCACGAACAAAATAAGCGCCGGCGGAGTTCACCGCGAAATTCAAAGTCGACATGGAAGCGGCGATCAGAGCGACCAGGATCAGACCGCGTAGGCCGATGGGGATGACCTGAAGGATCACGGCGGGGAGAATTCTTTCCGGATTGATGGT
>CAZORO010000362.1:227-6039 GCA_964581845.1 uncultured bacterium | reverse complement strand
GGTTCCTAACCCTGTCATGTGATTTGCCTATCCGCGCCCGTTGATTGGAGAATGACACGAGCCGCTAGGCCCGTGATCCTTCATCCCGTAGCTCCATTCGTCACACAGTATAGCCTGAAAAGAATCGATTGACTCAGGAAAATGAGTCCGCCTAGGAATCCGCTCAAGCTGCACTCACATAGACTACCAAACGGATTCACTTCCGGATGGGCTTGCCTTGGGCGTGTTCTTGTGTTGATTCACCCGCTCTCCGTGGAACAATCGAAACCATGGCGCCTGAAACACCATCCTCCGGATCCTCAGTGTTCCCAAGCACATCCAGCCGTTTTCTTGTCAGCACTGTTCCCTCCCGCGATCCCACCTCGGATGGCATATGAAACAACACCCAAGTTTCGGGGATGGGACGAAGGGCCTGAAAGTGGATCGTAGCCAAGGTCCCTTCCGCCCGCAAGGGGCTGGAGAAGACACCACACTCATAGAGGATCCTGCCATCTTGCTGCCTTACCATGTTGTTCCGTGTCCACTCAAAGGGAAACCGGTCATGGAAGGGGCCATCGAGAATATTCGATCCCAGAGTGATCCAGTTTCCGCTATCGGAATCCACAATTTCGAGGCAAGTGGGATCATACTGAATCTCGAGACGTATCCGGTCCCAGGGAGCCCCCTTGGGATTTGAGATTTTCACCTGGATGGCAAGGGTTTTCCCAACTTGAACGACATTAAGGCGTGGATCAAGGGAAATGCGCGTGTGGGCTTCACCCTTGGGAATCTCCTCTTCCTCCTCTTGGAGGGCCTTTGTGTAATCTCCCTTGAGAGTCAGGTTTCCACTAACGACTCCATCCCTGTCCGAGGCCTCGCTTCCGAGAAGGTTGGTCCATCCACTTTTTCCTTTGACCTTCTTGCCTCCCACAAATGTCATCTCCTTTGGCCAGGCCCAGTCCTGATCGGATTGGACTGGGGGCGCCAGGTTTTCCGGCCACTCGGAGAAAACAAAACGCAAACCCGTCTGATCCGTAGGAGTGAGGGCCCGGAATTTCATGGTTGCGATAAAACCCTGCTGGGTGGTAGTCTCGCCTACCGCGCAACGGGCCCGGTAGTAGATCATTCCATTCTCTTGGTCCACACGGTTCAGGTAGAAGGGGTCAATGCCCACATTGCGGACAAGGGGAAGACCTTTGCGGATTTTCTCAGACTGGTCATAGACATTGGCCCACCCACCTGAACCGCCTGGCGCATCAACATACTCCAGCCTACGTGGGTCATAGGACAGGACGAAAGAGACCACTTCGATGGGTTTGGATTGGGGATTATCAAGCCAGACATGGAGAGGGAATTCCTGCCCTACATCCACCTTTTGGTCCAAAGGCACCACAAATAAGGTGATATGCCCCTCGGGCGGGATTCCTGGGCGGACTCCCTTTTCTTCCGCTGGACCTTTCGGGGTGGCAGCCTTCCCAGGAACCGGCTTCCTGGTTCCTGGCCGAATCTGGGGTGTTCCCCCTTGAACAGGAACCGTTCCCACGGGAACAGGTGGTTGGACTTGAGGTTGAGGGACTGGAGGTTCCTCTGGTTCCTCAGCTTCGGGCTGTGATTGTGGTCGTGGTTGTGACTGTGGATAGGTTTGGGCCGGCTGGCGTCCGGTGTCTCTTTTTGTTGACCGGCTTTGGCTGAAAATGGATTTCCTTGAGCGTCCCGCGCCGAATTGAGCCTCCGCATGTTTCACAGCGACGCACTCAACCAGTAGGAAAAAGGCGGCCATGATCGGAATTGTCCGGCCCCAACATTGGGTCACCCAGAAAAGAGAAGGCCCGTTTTCTTGAACGTGATCCGGAAAGATCTTCTCTTGTTTGGACTCAATGCCGCTTGAATAGATGGGTGAATTGATCACTGCCCCCTCGCTCAACCTGCATGTACCCATGGTTGTTCTTCCCGGGAGGCTTCTCTCCCCACTCCCCTTAGAAGAATCAAAAAAAGACTACGTCTTTTTTTCAGTTTCTTCCAGTGTCTATTATTCTCTCTTTAGCAAGTATTTGTCAATCTTCCTATCCAATGTGGGCCTTGAAACTTTCAAAATCGATGCTGCGCGTGTCTTGTTCCAGCCCACATGGTTTAACACCCTTTTTATATGGCGTGCCTCCATGTCATCCAATGACAGAAGCGGGCCCTGTGTCTCCTCACCTTCTCCCTCTTCCTTAGAACGAATGAGGAAGCTCTGGGTTAACGCTGCGCTGGGAAGATGCTCCACCCAGATTGTGTCTCCCTCGGCCATGAGCACCGAATGATGAATCAGGTGTTCCAATTCGCGGATGTTACCCGGCCAGGGGTGGCGTTTGAGCACCTCGAAAGCCGCCGGTGAGATTCCCCGCACCCCTTTGCCATACTTCGCATTGTAGATTGAGATGAAGTGACGGATGAGGGGCCCCAGATCATCATCGCGGTCACGTAGCGCCGGGATCTCGATATTGACTTCATTCAAACGGAAAAAGAGGTCCTGACGAAAGTTACCACGGCCAACCTCTTCATGTAATTTGCGATTTGTGGCGCACAGGATACGTATATCGACTTGGATGAGTTGGTTCCCACCAACTCGTTGAATGGCATGTTCTTGGATGGAACGCAGAATCTTGGCTTGGGCTTGGAGGCTCATGTCCCCGATTTCATCGAGGAATAAGGTTCCATGATCCGCTTGTTCGAATTTCCCCTTACGGGTTCCGATGGCTCCGGTGAAGGCTCCCTTCTCGTAGCCAAACAGCTCCGCCTCCAACAAGCTGTCGGGCATGGCGGCACAGTTGATGGCAACAAAGGGACCATCGGCACGGCGGCTCTCGGAGTGGATGGCACGAGCGAAGAGCTCCTTCCCAGTCCCACTCTCACCTGTGATCAAAATGATGGCCTCAGTCGGGGCCACTTTCCTTGCCAGTGCGATCAAGGTCCGGATGACCAAGCTGCTATGGACTATCTGATCGAAACTAAAGAAATCGTCTGTCCGGGGCAAAGGAGTCTATTCCTCCTCTATCAGGGGAACTCAGGTATCCCAGAGTGGGTTGTCAGATTCACCAATTCCAGTAATAATTCTGACTAACCACTCGGGGGAGTGTCTTACTCTTTTCCAATTATGTCAACTTCCATTCATGCCTCAAAAGGGCACAGACTCTGTATATTAACGATCACCATCTGGTTGAACGTCGTATCCATCCCCGCCTCCTCGCAAACGGCACAGGAGACACTCAAAGGCATTTTCCAGCCCGCTGACAGCTGGGGAGTTGCCATCGCAGAGGCGAAAACGGGAAAGATCCTTTTCGAGCACCGCGCGGATGCCCCCATGATGCCCGCCTCGAACATGAAAGTGTATGTCACTTCGACCGCCTTCGAGTATCTGGGAACCAAATTCCGCTACCGGACACCCGTGGTAGGACGAGGCAACCTGGATAACCAAGGAATCTGGCACGGGGACCTCCTCGTCCGCGGTAGCGGAGATCCCACCTTCAGTGGGCGTTTCGAAGCGGATGACAAGCATGTCACCGCACGCCTGGAACGTTTGACACAACGCCTGATAGAAGGCGGTATCCGCCGTGTCACGGGCAATCTGTATGGCTTCGATGATGTGTACGAGGAGAACTACTGGGGGCGCGGTTGGCCTGACAAGGCTTACCTCGACTGGTATACCGCTCCCTCAGGGGGATTGATCCTGAATGACAGTTGTCTGGATGTCGGGATTTTCCCCTCCCAAGCCGGCTCCCCGCCCCTTATCCGCAAACTACCCGACACAAACTCCATCATCATCACTAACAAAGCGATGACGGTTAATGGAAAGGGACCAAACAGCCTCTCTCTAAATCGCCCTTTCGGCACCGATAACTTCCGCCTCACGGGACGGATTTACACAGGCTCGGGTCCCAGTCAAATCACTGTCGCCGTCAACGATCCAACTCATTTTTTCATCAACACTTTCAAAGAAGTTCTCGAACGCCAGGGGATTCGGATCGATGGCCAGGCGCTTGATGCTGATGAGGTTCCCAACCTGCCCAAACGTGGATGGCGGGTCCTGGCATGGAGCGAGTCACCCTCGCTCACTGAAATTGCCCGTGTCATCAACACCCGCTCGCAGAATCTTTTCGCGGACTCGTTGCTGAAAACTCTCGGTTACAAACGTGCCAAATCGGGCTCCTGGGCGGGAGGAGAGCAGGTGGTCCGGGAATATTTGACTTCCCTGAGAATCCCATCCACAACCTTTCACATGGAGGATGGCTCGGGGCTTTCAAGGCTCAATCGCGTGACTGCGGGAGGCACATTGCAGCTTCTTCTCAAAGTACAAAATGAAGGATGGTTCGCTGAATGGAAACAGACCCTCGCAGTATCTGGGGGCATGGAGGGTTCTCTCAAGAAACGTCTTGTCACACCTCTATTGTCCGGACGGGTTTTTGCCAAGACAGGCTTTATCGATGATGTGTTTTGCATCTCCGGATATGTCCTCTCACGCAATGATAAGACCTATGCCTTCAGCCTTCTTTTTAATGGCCAGAACCACGCTGGCAAGCATCCTCATGACCGCATGGAGGAGGCGCTCACGCTGATCGCGCGAGATGAACCTTGACCTCTCAAGAGGCCAGAAACTCCCTTTCCAGAGATTCCCGCAAAGGAGCACCGCCTAGGGGAAAGATGGCTCAAACCACATATGTGGTTGACCGACCAGCAAAAATAGGGTAAATCGCGCATTTGACAGTGATTGATGGGATGTGTGACTCCTTCCTGTCACCGATTCCGCTGGGTAGAAAGGGGACCCCCAAGATGGCGCAGGCATCTGACAAGCCGATGTCAAAGACGCAGTTGATCGCTGAGATCGCTGAGGTCACTCAGCTCAAGAAACCCCAAGTTTCCGCTGTACTCGACCAGATGGTCACTATCGCTTACCGTGAAGCCAAGAAAAACGAGAAGGGCTTCAACCTCCCTGGTTTTGGCAGGCTGGTGCTTGTCGATAGGCCGGAGCGGATGGGCCGTAATCCCTCCACGGGAGAGGCAATCAAGATCCCAGCCAAGAAAGTAGTCAAGTTCCGCATCGCCAAGGCGGTCAAAGACTCCCTATTGGGCTAAACGAGACTTTACGGTTCTGCTTGGTAGGGCCAAGGGGCACGGGAACGTGCCCCAGAGTTCTATTTTTGTAAACCGGAGGATATTGGCTCATGCAGCCTTGGCTCACGCAGCCAATCCTCCAAGTCCTTTTCCATGTCTGGAATAGGATCCCTCAGCTGGAGGGCCGTAGTGGCCGGATTTATCTCCTTTATAGGGACGCTTCTCAGAACGAGAGGTTCACTCTGAATATCCATGAGACTTGACGCTGAAGAGGAAGACTCCGGGAGCGGGAGTACCTCCTCCGTGCGTGGTCTCTGACAGTGTGAGAACAGAAACCACCAGAGCGGCAGGATCAGTGCCAAGGTAAAACCTGTGGTACTCGCGAAGGTGCGCCAAAGCCTCTTGTCCGCCATAATTCCGCTCCTGGCAGAGACCATACGCGAGAGACTCTCCTCCCACAACCCAAGCCGCCATTCTCCCCATCTCCCTTGACCGCTAAAATGGCCTCATGCTTTCAAAATTCCCATTAGCCCATCTCAGAATCCTGCTCGCACGCCGTATGGCGAGTTCTCTGTTAAATGGAAATCCTTTGAAACCGCTTATCCTGTGTGTCTCGGGTCTCCTTTTCCTGACTCTGGAAACCCTGTTCTTCTACCGTATCTTCGATTTCCTTTTCAATCGGACCGATCCCTCTCTGTTCCCTGTTTCGAGAGCCTTGTCTCTCGAACTACTCCAACTTGTC
>CAZORO010000362.1:0-217 GCA_964581845.1 uncultured bacterium | reverse complement strand
ATGTTAGTCTACTCCAATCTGATCACCTCGATTTCAGTCTACCTCACCTCTAATGACATGAAGATTCTCCTGATTTGGCCGGTTTCCACACTCTCGCTCCATGTCCACAAACTGATCGAGACCCTCATCCGTTCCTCGTTGGTCCTTGCCACCTTCGTCATTCCTGTTCTCGCCACATATGGTTTCTCGCGAAAGGCCCCCTGGGAGTATTACCTGT
>CAZORO010000361.1:0-6051 GCA_964581845.1 uncultured bacterium | reverse complement strand
CCTCCACATTCTGGGTGGGGATTTTCCCAGCGGGAGAGTTGTAGGCGGCATGCCGCCAAATGTCATGGATCATCTCTTCCATCCGCTTTAGCCAGGGGCTTGGTCCCATCCATTCCGTGATCGGGATCAGCCCATCCTTGGCATATTCGGCGGCACCGAAGATGAGATCATCGAGCTTGTAGCTGGAATTCCTGAAAGTCTGAGTTTTGAAAAGAAAGTCATCCGGTAAGGATTCCAACCGGGAGGTCAGTTTGCGTTCACTCTCAAGCATGTCCAGCATGGTCCTCATCCCCACGGGGTGACCGGTTACCGCGTAGGTCAGCACCATGAAGGGGTAGTTGTCGGCGGCGCTGTCCTTGGCGTTCCAGAAGGCATCCGTTTTGAGATTGCGCGGAATCAATCCACATGTAGGATCGGCATGAGAGAGCCAGCCAGACACAAAGTGATTACAGAACTTCAACGCTTCTTGAGTTTGTTTGCCGTTCTCCTCCGCCAAATTCCAAGGACCAGGCTCAGCGGCGGCTTGGAGAACAGCTAACAGCAGCAAAACGACCAGGCGGGACATGAACATTACCTCCCTTTCAATAATCGATCCGCAAGGAAGCATGGCAGACCGGCGCGGCGGATCTTATCCGACGCTATTTCGATAGGATAAGTCACCCGGATTCGTTCAAGAATTTCTTCCTCGAGATCGACCATCTCGTAGCAGGCACGTGGATCCCCATCACGCGGCTGGCCCACGCTGCCAACGTTAACCAAATAACGGAAGCCAGACATCATGCGGATTTTCTCACGGTCATCCCGTTCAATCCGGGTATATGTGAGATCAGTAAGGACATGGAAAGGGACATGCGAGTGGCCGATGAAGGCCACCTTTTGATTGAAGGCGGCGAAGGCATCCGAGGCTTCATCATATGTGGTGACATAAATCCACTCATCGGGTTTATAGGGAGAAGCATGGACCAGGAAAACACCACTGGTTTCCACTACCATGGGCAGTTTTGTCAACCAAGCGAAGGTCTCATCGGAAATGTGTTCACGAGTCCAGCGTACAGCTTCTTTGGCGGCCGGATTGAAATCATCATCGACTCCATTGGCGGTGGCATCATCATGGTTTCCTTTGACCACGGCATCGACGCCGAATGCCCGCCAAACCACCTGGCGGATTCTCTGGACACAGGCTTCCGGGTCGGCTCCATATCCGACAACATCTCCCAGGCAAAGCAGACGGTCATATCCGCGTATCTTGGCATCGGCCAGGACCGCTTCCAGAGCCTCCAGGTTGCCATGGATATCGGAGAGGATGGCTAAACGCACTCCAAGTCCTCCCCGCCCGGTTCGAAGGCATTGGAGAAATGAGTCAGATGAGTTCCTCCCTTTCCATCCTGATCAAGTGCAATCACATCGAAACGCACATCCAGATCCTCCGGATATCCCTCCAGGAAGGCTCTCGCGGCGAGAATCATGTTGTGTTGCTTGCGACGGTCCACCGCTTCGGAGGCATCTCCAAAGCCCGCGCCCCGCCTGACCTTTACTTCAATAAAGACAAGGGTGTCCTGATCCCGTACGATCAGGTCGATTTCACCATGAGGAGCATGATAGTTCCGTGCAAGAACCGAAAGCCCCTTTTTCCTCAGATAGCGGAGAACCATTGTCTCATAATACTCTCCGATGGTTCTCAAGTTCCTTGAGGGTTTCAGGGAGTTAGCCTCATGCCGGAGGTCTTCAAGCCTTTTAGAAAGAATCCAGGCCTCATCGGATGGAAGACGGGGAAGCTCCACCTGAATCGAGGCAAGCAAGGTTTCCGAGGGAGATTCGCCGTGGGAAACCTGTAGAGAGTTCCAAAGGGAAAGAAATCGTTCCGAGGGCCCTGAGTTGAAGAGGGAACGGGAGATGGGTCTGAAGCTCCGGCGGTGATGCTCAGAGATGCCAAAGACCTCGATGGCGCGTTGATGGTGCTCGGTTCCATAGCCCTTATGGTTGCGGAATCCCCAGCGGTCCTCATGGCCGGCAAGCAGATCCATGTGACGGTCCCGTGTTGTCTTGGCGAGTATCGAGGCCGCGGCGATGGAGGCACTTTGGCTGTCCCCTTTCACAATGCACCGGGTGGGAAAACCCAGACCAGGGTCGCGGCGGCCATCCACCAGCAGGAGGGTGGGAAGGATGCCCGAATCAACCAGAGCACGTTTCATCGCCAGAAAAGTGGCTTTTTCGATATCGAGCTGATCGATCTCACGCGGAGAGGCTGAACCGATTCCAACAGCCAGAGCGAGCGTGGGGATGCATTCAGCCAACACTTCCCGCTGGTGAGCAGTCAGTTGTTTGGAGTCATTGAGGAGGCTGAGTTCCTCAGCCTTAGTACTAGGCGGGAACGCCACCGCCGCCGCCACGACCGGTCCCGCCCAGGGCCCACGTCCTGCTTCATCGATGCCTACCAGTATCCCCTGTGGGCATTGCTCACGATCGAAGCGGAATAGTTGAACGGCCCGTTCATATGGGGAGAGGGAGTTTCGCGGCATCGAGACCCTACTCCTGCCCATTCACCTTCAACCAGCCGAGTTCCTCCACTTTCTGGGTACCCGCCACCAGTTGGACGAAGAGGTCATCGAGCCCGGCATCTCCAGAAGCAGAAAGCGCCTGGCGGATTTCATCCAGGGTTCCCAAAGCCACCAGCCTCCCATTATTGATGATCCCCAATCGGCTGCACAACCGTTCCACCACCTCCAGAATGTGCGAGGAGAAGAAGATGGTGATCCCCGAACGGACCGCGCTCTGAAGGATATGGCGGATGGAACGCGAGGTCACCACATCAATCCCATTGAAAGGCTCATCGAGGAATAAGACCTCCGGATTGTGAATCAGGGCCGAGGCCAAGGCGATCTTCTTCTTCATCCCCATGGAGTAGTCAATGATGAGCTTGGAGGCCTCCTCCGGTGTGAAGTCCAGCACACGGAAAAGGTCGATGGACCGTGAGTGGATCTCACCCGCATTCATATCATAAAGATGACCCACGAACTCGAGGAGTTCAAATCCACTGAGACGTTCATAAGTGTAGATCTCCTCGGGCAAGACTCCAATCCGCCGTTTGACTTCGAGAGGCTCCTGCAGGACATCGATTCCAGCGACATAAGCCGATCCAGCGGTGGGAAGCATGAGTCCGGAAATGATCTTGATGGTAGTGCTCTTCCCTGCCCCATTCGGACCGAGGAAACCGAAGAATTCCCCGCGCTGGACACGGAAACTGAGATTATCAACGGCGAGATGATCGCCATAACACTTGGTTAGTTGCGTCACCTCCACTGCTGGGACTCCATTATCAACCGGTGAAAAGAGAGCCGGAACATCCTGTTTGGGGGCGAGGGCTGAATGAAGACGCTGGAAGACGGAGTCATCTACAGTGAAGAGCGGGTCAGGTTGAGGCTCTGGAAACTCACTCATAGCGGAGGGCCTCAGCCGGATCCAGGGAAGCAGCTTTGTGGGCGGGGTAGATCCCAAACAGAAGTCCGACCAGGAAGGAGAAAAAGATTCCCCAGAAGATGGCCCCCTCAGAGATGATCGAGGGGAAGCCTGTGAAATGGTTGATTCCATAAGTGATCCCAATCCCCAGCGAGGCTCCGATCACCCCTCCGAGGGTGCTCATCAAAGTGGACTCCACGAAGAATTGAAAGCGGATCCCCATGGAGCTCGCACCAAGTGCTTTTCTCAAACCGATCTCACGGGTGCGTTCTTTCACGGTCACCAGCATGATGTTCATGATCCCAAGACCACCCACGAAGAGGCTGATGGCGGCTACTCCTGCTACCATGACCTTGAGTGCAAGGGAGACCATTTCAAAACCATGTAACTCCTCCACCATGCTGCGGCTCTCCATGAACTCCTTGGGTAAACCCATCTCGACAAGCATCTGGTGGACCTTGCCACGGAAGATGGGAATCAGGTCCACGGTGAACGCCATACCCGTAAACCAGACAATATCACGGCGGCTGGGTTCACGGTGTTGCAGGGTGCTGATGGGAACATAAACATTATCGTCATAATTGCGCGACTCGATAAAAGAGATCCCCTTCAACGCTAGAACACCGATCACGGTATAACGCTGATCCCCCGCGCGGAGCACCTTGCCGACAGCTGACTCAAATGGAAACAAGATCCGCTTGATCTCATCGCCGATGATGCAAACCCGGCTGTGGGCGGAATCATCCTGATCGGAAAACATACGTCCCTCGGCAAGTTCCAAACTTACCGAGGGAAAATAGTCCCGGCTGACGCCATGGATGGAAGACTTGAGTTCACGGTCCTTGTAGCGGATACGTGTACCACTTGAGAGCCTTGCCAACAGATAGCCATATTGTTTACAGCTTTCGCTCAAACGCACGAACTGGTCATATTTGAGGAACTTGATCTGGCGGTTTTCCTCCTCCATCTTCTGAACATACACCCAATTGGGGAAGAACCAGAACATAGTGGGCTGAGCCACCTTCTCGATCTCATTCAACACACGTCGTTTCCCGCCATCCCCGATGGAGACCACTGCCACAATGGCCATCACACCGATAGTGATCCCCAGCATGGTGAGAGCCGAACGAAACTTGTTTGCCAGTAAGGCAATGCAGCCTTCGGCGATTCCTGACAAGATAAACCGGATCACTTGAAAGCGCTCCGTCCTCAGGTTTCCCGTTGACGCTTCTTGGCCGCCGGGAAGAGCACGTTATTTAAAATCAAACGGTAACCGGGAGAATTCTTGTGGAGGGAAAGGTCGGTATTGCCTTCATATACGAGGTGTTCGTAATCCTCGGGATCATGGCCGCCCAGGAAGGTGACAGTCCCCTCTCCGAAGTTGCGGTGAAGGTATTTGACCGCTCCCTCCCCCCGAAACTCACCTAGAATCTGGACATCATCCCGCAGGAGCTCCTTACGGAATGCCGAGGTCTGTCCACGGAACTCACGGATTTCATTAACATGGCACTGAGTGAGCATACACGGGACCGGATCATGCTTGGCGCTAAAGTTGACCAATGTGAAACGGGGATTGTTGTAGATCGCGAGCATCCCATGACTGGGACCGCAGTCGATGTTGCTGAACTCATAGATGTAGGGATCGGGGATAATGGTGAAGTTCTTGAAGATCAGGCAGTTATCGAAGCGTAGCTTTTCCTGGGCATTGGGGGTCATGGGGGTTCCATCGATCTCGGGACGGATGATATCGATATCCTCGGCGGCCAGGGCAATGTCGAGGCTGTCACAGGCGGCGCACATGGAGAAGAGAAAACCGCCATGGCTCACAAAGTTGGCGAGGTGAACCGCCGAAGCGCGTTTGTGCGCGGCCACGGAGGGGAATCCCGCCTCACGCGCGGCCTCCTTGAAGAGACGGACTTTCTCCAGATACCACGGCGCATTGCGGAAATTGCCATAGAACTTCCCATACTGCCCGGAGAAATCCTCATGGTGCAGGTGAACCCAGTCATAGTCCAGCACCTTGTCCGAGATCAGCTCCGCATCCCAGATCTTGACGTAGGGGATCTTGGCGTATTCCAGCGCGAGAGTGACCGCATCATCCCAGGGATTGAAGCTGGGGGGGACATAAACAGCAACTGTGGGGGCCTTTTCGAGAGTCATCACCTCGATGTTCTCGTTCTCGGCCCGTCTTAGAATGGAGTCCCGTTGCGCGGCATCAAGCGATTCGACAGTCACTCCCTCGAGGAGGCATTTCTTTCGGACCTCGTCATCGTCATAGACAATGAAGGAGCCATACCGGTAGTTGAGGACCCACTCCACAATCCACCCGCGCGGCTCCTGCAAAGCCCAATAAGCGATCCCATAGGCCTTCAGGTGGTCGCTCTGGGTTTCATCCATGGGGATGAGGGAAAACTGCGCGAAAGCGGAGGACGTGACACAAAAAAGGGCTAGGAAAAGGCTCACCAGCCCATGGCGGAATAGGGTCAAATAGACCAGTACGGAATGGAATGGTTTATGGCTCATCATAATCTGGATTTAACAGGAAATAGGGGAGAATCGGAAGGAGAGGGAGAGGAGGGATAATAGAGCTTCATC
>CAZORO010000360.1:0-6078 GCA_964581845.1 uncultured bacterium | reverse complement strand
GTGGATCCTCGGCGGCGCCGGCGGCGGCCTGTTCAACCTGGGGAATCCCGAGGCACGGGAATGGCTGACCAACCATGTCGACAGGATATTGGTGGATGGTGGTATCGATTTCTACCGTCAGGATTTCAACATAGACCCTCTTCCCTACTGGCGTGCCAATGATCCTGAAGATCGTCAGGGCATCACCGAGATCCGTCATGTCGAGGGTTACTTCGCCTATTGGGATGAACTGCATAGACGCCACCCGGAGATGCTCATCGACTCCTGCGCGAGCGGTGGACGCCGTAACGATCTCGAAACACTACGCCGCGCTGTCCCGCTCCTGCGTAGTGACTACATCATGGAACCGGTCGGCAACCAGTGCCACACCTATGCCCTCTCTTTCTGGTTCCCCTATTACGGTACCGGCTCCTCGAAAACCAGCACTTATGAGGTGCTCAGTGTTCTCTGCCCAAGTTTCAATTCCTGCTGGGATATGCGCAGCGAGGAGATTGATTGGCCACGGCTCGCGGGCATCGTAAAGGAATGGAAAGAATTCGCGCCGAACTTTCTTGGGGATTACTACCCCTTGACCTCTTATTCTCTCGCTAATGACCAATGGATCGCCTGGCAGTTTCATCGTCCCGAGGCCGGCGAGGGAATGGTTCAAGCCTTCCGCCGCGCGGAGAGTGATTTTGAATCCGCCCGTTTCAGGTTGAAGGCTTTGGAGCCGGAGAAGACCTATAAGGTGTGGAGTACCGCTGGCGGGCAAGCTGTGGAGCAGACCGGGAAGGAACTGATGGAGCGGGGACTGCATGTGAGTATGGAGGAACGCCCCATGGCGGCGGTTTACCGCTACCAGGAGGTAAGGTAAGGGCTCTCCCCCTCGCCCAGCGGGAGAGGGTTCACCTCGATACGGTTCAGACCGGATACCAACGGCTCTCCCCCTCGCCCAGCGGGAGAGGGGGTCGGGGGGTGAGGTATCAGCTCTTCATCACCGCCACCGTGGCTCCGGCGCCGCCCTCGTAGGACTCAGCCTCATGGAACTTGGCCACCTGCGGGTGTTCTTTAAGGATCCTTTGAACCCCCTTGCGCAGGATCCCCGCGCCATGACCGTGAATAATCCGCACCGAGGGGCGTCCCGAGAGCAAGGCGTCATCCAGGTACTTGAGCAAAGCAGGCTCCATCTCATCCAGGGTCATCCCGATCAGGTTGATCTCCGGCCCGGTATCGGACTTGAACAGATTGGAGATCCGTACCTGGGGACTGGATGGTTCCGGCGTGGCGCTGCCCAGTTTCTGAAGAACCCGCTTGTAGGGAACCTCCATACTGAGATTACCCAGCAGGACATCCAGACGCTTCTTGCGCTCATCTTTCTTCGAGACGATCACCGCATTCTCCACTCCCTCCACCCGTAGCGAATCTCCCGCTTGGATGTCACTCCAGGAGGGACGAACCTCCTGGCCGGCCTGTATTGCCTTGGTACGTTTCGGGAATTCCCCTTTGAGAGTCTCTTCCTCCTGGTTGATCTCGCGCAGGATCGTCTTCCACTCCGGCTCCGAGAGACGTGACAAGCGTTCGAGCTCCGAGGGATTCAGAAGGTCCGGTGTGTAATTGGGGAACCTTTTGACAAGATCGCCCACCAACTTAAGACGCCGATCGAGTTCCTTCTCCATCCATGAGAGCCGGCTCTCACGCCGCTCGAGCTCCTGTTCGCGTCCATCATAACCCCGGCGCAGCTTCTCCTCCTCCTTGCGGATGTGGTCTTCGATGGCGGCCATCCTGCGCTTGGCGGCTTGGATCTTCTGTTCCGCTTGACGGCGCGCTTCATCGAGGATGCGTTTCTCATCGCGTGCGGTCTGCTCCAAACGGCGCACCAGGCTTCCTTTCTTTTCCTCGATCTCCGCGAGCGACCGCTCGGATTCCAAGCGCAACTCCTGGACTCGTTTTTCCTCCTCGCTTAGACGGTGTAGTACCGAGACCGCCTGATTTGGATTCGCGGAGATGAGCTCCTCGGCGCGGACAATGAGGGTATCTGGCAGCCCTAGCCGTTGCGCGATCTCCAACCCATGGCTTTCTCCCACGGAGTCCATAAGCAGCTGGTAGGTCGGGGAGAGGGTTTCACGGTTGAAGAGCATCGCTCCGCTTTTGAGCGCGGGATGGCTGTAACCAAAAATTTTGAGCTCTCCCAGGTGGGTGGCCACCAGAACCCATGCTCCCAGACGGATCAGGTCCTCGATGAGGGCACGTCCCAGCGCGGCCCCCTCGGCGGGATCAGTTCCCGCGCCAAGCTCATCGAGGATGACGAGGGGACGGTACCCGCCCTCGCGCTGGATCGCCGAGGTGGTATCATAAAATGATTTCATCCGCGCCACATGCGAGGAAAATGTGGAAAGCGATTCCTCGATGGATTGTTCATCGCCAATATCTGCGAGGACTCCCCCCAAGAGCGGGATCGTGGTTCCCACCTCGCAGGGGAAGGGCAATCCCGACAGAGCCAAAAGACACACCAACCCCACCGTCTTGATGACCACCGTCTTCCCGCCCGTGTTCGGTCCGGTGATGACAAGACCTGAGCAATCCACCTCCAATGTCAGGTCATTAGGCACCACTTGCTCCATGGGAAACTGTGAGAGGAGAAGCGGGTGACGTACCCCACGTAGTTCAAGCGGTCCCTTGGGGATGATCTTCGGTAGCGCGCTGCGTGAGACCAGGGAGTACTCCGCCAGGGATACCACCAGGTCCAACTCCGCTACCGCCTCGAAGGTGGGAATCAGAACTGGCAGCCTTTCACGCAACAGGCTGGTCAGTTCCTTAAAGATGGCGATGACCTCCAGGGTTTCCTCCTCGATGGCCTCCACCAATAAGTTGCCCGGCTCCACCAGTTCCAGGGGTTCGATGTAGGTGGTGGTTCCGCTGAGTGACTTGCCATGTTGCAGGCCATGAATGCGCCGTTTCTGATTCGACTGCACCGGCAGCACATAGCGCCCGTTGCGCTCGGTGAAATATTCCTCTTGGAGAAGGGGACGGATGTCGGGGTGGCGGCTGAGGTCCTCCAGGCGTTTCTGGATATGAGCTCGCTGACGGCGAATGCGGTCGCGTAGCCGTGCCAAGGTCGGACTCGCATGGTCCTTGAGCGTGCCATCAGATTCTAGGCAGCGCGCCAAACGGTCTTCGAGGTCATCCATCGGCAGAATACGGTGAGCATAATGATCCAGCGCGCCGAGGGGACGTTCGGTTTCACTCAGCCCCTTGCGAAGCAGACGGATTCCACGCAAGGCATCCAGCATCCGTACTAGCTCGGGACCTTCGCAGAACGAACCCGGCATAGCGGCCTTGGTCAGCACGGGATGGACATCACCGATGCCATCGAACGCAAACCGGCGTCCTGATTCGAGGAAGGAACGCGCCTCCGCCATCTCCGCGAAACGGGCATACAGGAAATCGTAGGCGGTGGAGGGAGTGGAGGCTCGCAGCAAGGGTTTTGATAGGGGTGTTCTCAGGTAACACTCGAAGAGATCGAGTACCTTGGCGAATTCCAGGATATCGAGGGAATAGACCAACTGTCCTTTCATACGGGAGTTCCCTAATGGAATAGAAAAGTCATTAATGTGATGTGTTCCGGAGTGGCGAATTCATTCGCCCTTTAACACGAAGCCACCAAATCGTTTAATAGAGTGACACAAGGCGAATGAATTCGCCACTCCATGGTTGATGGTCTTGCCTCTCCTTCCTCCTTGAGTACCCTTCTCTCACCTGTTGCACCGGAAACTACGAGAGGACCTTTTGAAGATCATGCGTTTAGCCCAACGAATGGACCGGATCGACTCATCCGGAATCCGTAAGGTGTTCGCCCTTGCGGCGCATATGAAGAATCCCTGCAACCTGAGCATTGGCCAGCCCGATTTCGATCTACCGGTGGAGCTCCAGGAGGCCGCTTTCAAGGCCATCAAAGCCGGCCACAACCGCTATACCCAGACCGGCGGTATCGAGGCCCTCAAAGACAAGGTGCGCGAGAAGCTCGCTGGTAAGAAGGGCATCGCTACGGATGGCATCTTGATCACCTCCGGCACCTCGGGCGGACTGATGCTGGCCTTCATGGCCCTTTTCGATCCCGGCGATGAAGTCATCGTACCGGAACCATACTTCGTGATGTACAAGCACCTGCTCAACCTGATCGGCGCGGTCCCGGTGTATGTGGATCTCTATCCCGATTTCCGTTTGACCGCCGACAGAATCCGTCCCCACCTGACTGAGAAGACTCGCGCCATTCTGGTCAACAGCCCCGCCAACCCGACCGGCCAGGTCTCCACCCGCGAGGAACTAGAAGGCATCGCCGGACTGGCCCGCGAAAAGGACTTGCTGGTGATCTCAGATGAGATCTACAACCTGTTTGTCTATGACGAGCCTTTTATCTCGATGGGTTCGCTTTATGAGAACACCCTGGTGCTGGGTGGCTTCTCGAAAACCTATGGCATGACCGGCTGGCGTCTTGGCTATGCGGTGGGGGACCTCGAGCTGATCGCCTCCATGGAGGAACTCCAGCAGTATTCCTTTGTTTGCGCGCCCAGCGTGGGGCAACACATGGGCGTGGTGGCTCTGGATCTGGACATGACCCCCCACTGGGAGGCTTACCGGCGTAAACGCGACATTATTTACAACGGGCTCAAGGATGACTTCGATGTCCAAAAACCGGGCGGTGCCTTCTACATGTTCCCCGCCGCTCCCGGAGGTGATGGGGATGCCTTCTGCTCGCGCGCCATTGAAAAAGACCTTCTGGCCGTTCCTGGCAGTGTCTTCTCCGAACGCCGCACCCACTTCCGCATCTCCTTCGCGGCCACCGATGACACGCTCCGGCGGGGGGTGGAAATCCTCAAACGGATGGTGGGGTAGAGATCACATTCGTCATTCCCGTGAAAAAGGGAATCCATGGATACGCTCCAGCACAGAAAAAAGTACCCATACACAGCAAAGGCCGCGCGAGTCCTCCCCGCGCGGCCTTTCAAATTCAGGCGTTATACCCGTTTAGACATGTGGTTTAATACAGATCAAAGTTGCTGACTTCCGTGACAATCAAGGAAGGTATACTGAACAGACGTGCTGCGGTTGAGGCTGCCGCACCCGCGGCACTACCCGACTTGGGTGTCCCCGAACAATCGGGAGCATCCACCGTAGCTACGCCATTCTCGGTAAACCAACCCACACAGACCACATCGTTGTGGATGGCAACCAAAACCGCCCGTTCATCACCCGCAAACACAGAGCAAATGTCGGTTTTGGGATCAGCCAGAGAAGAAACAAAAAAGCTGCCCGTGGCGGGAGTGCCATCTACGTTGTAAACACGGGCAACTGGCGCATCGGCTCCTATTTCCTCGGCTGGGTTTCTCCTCCAAATGACTGCGAAAGCACCGGCCGCATTGGCATCAATATCGATATTCAGAGCTTCAACCGGAGCCCCAGATGGAACAGTGAAATCGCTCTCTGGGAGGATGATGGGGAGTGGTGTGACTGTTGTCAGCCCAGCATCCAGTTTGAAACGGAGAACCGCTGGACGGCCCACGCCATCGGAATGCTCTTGATAGCGGCATACCACAAAGAGGGTATCGTTCGAAGCTGAAATCGCATTGGCACCATCGACGCTAAGGATATCATCTTCATTTGGAAGCAGGCCAGCCGTGTTCTCGTAAATGGCCTGATATCCATAGATCTGTGTGATCCGGCTTCCATCATTTCGGAAGAAAGCCAGGGTGCCACCGTTGTTATTGGCGCGCATCGCGAACCAGCCCAGCCCCGCTGTAGCCATCTTTGTATTCGCGTTGTCAAAGGTGGCCAAAGTTGTTGGGTTTACAAAGGTTGGAGTAGTGCTCACCACGAATGTATTCGCATCCGGGGTAGTGACGGTGTGGACATTGCACCGGTGACTGGTTCCGTTGTTTAATCCCGGTACAAGGCCATTCTCCGAAAAATATTCGACAACACCTTTGCCTTCAGCTGTGCCATCTGAGCGGCTACGGTCAGCGATGAAGTGAAGGGAGTTACCATTGGAAAGGATTGCGTTCCCCGCTATACGGTTCTCATGTCCATCCGCGGGAAACCAGG
>CAZORO010000359.1:0-6082 GCA_964581845.1 uncultured bacterium | reverse complement strand
CGTGCTCGGCCACTTCCCTCATGCTATCCACCGCCCGATTGAACTCATCCTGTGTGGCATCTTTTCCACTGAAGACTCCAATGCCCGAATGGAATGGGCCGGCCACGATTTTGATTCCGGCCGCTTGGGCGCAATCCACACCCAACTTGTTGCAGGTGACCCCCTTGGCACGGATGGCAGGATCTGGACTCATAGGATCATCCTCCGGGCTGCGCACTAAGGTTCCCGTGCGCTCCAGGCCGATCTTGTCCAATTGTTTTCCGAGCGCCGCGAAGCGGTCTGGATTCAAATTGAAAATCGGGAGCTCAACCCCGTCGTAACCCATCTTCTTGATTTTCTCGAAGAGCGGTAGATAAGCTTCGCCGGTTGGGTCTCCGGTCCACAGCAGAAAGTTCAATCCAAATTTCATGGCAATAGCCTCCGACAGAATATACGCATGGGCGCATCAACTCCGCCCATTCACGGGATACACTAACGCTCCCAACGTCCGAAGCCAAGAATAGGTCATCCGGCATAGTGCATTGGAATGAAAAGCAGCTGGGGCAATGAGGGTACCATCCAGTAAAATATAAGAAAACTTATTTGACTTTGATTGTTTTTTATCCTATATATACATGAATTCCTCCAAGGCCAATTACCTCGGTCGGATTTTATTCGAATCTCCACTTTCGGGAGCAATGTAATGAGATCAATAACAAGGATGTTCCTTTTGTTTTTCTGTCTGATCCTTATGGCGGGCGTGGGACATGAAAACTTGGTGCAATCGTCCGCAGAGGGACAATCTCAGAGTGAAACCTTCCGTCCGATTCCAGCAGATCGGATTATCGCTCTGCAGGGAGGCGGTTTTTTCCCCGTGTTGGTCCGTCTGAATCCTGACAGACTCGCGGCGGTTGTGCGTGGTGGCGATGCACACCTTGGAATCAAGGGAAGGTTGGACTGGATTGAGTCAGGAGATGGGGGGCGGACATGGACTGCCCCCAAAGTACTCGTCGATAGCCAGTATGATGATCGCAATCCCGCGCTTGGACGGATGCCAAATGGTACAATCGTCGTGGCATATGCCGAGTGTTATGGTTATAACGAACAGGGACAATGGGATCCGGCACTCGAGAGATTTAGCTTGTTCTACATCCTCTCAAAAGACGAGGGAAAGACTTGGTCTCAAAAACGTGAGCTCTTCACGGGTCCCATAGCTGCGCAGGGAAACTCTTCTGTATTCGGTCGAATCATTGTTTTGAAAGATGGTACCGCCCTGCTTACTGTCTATGGCCAGCGCGATCCCGGATACAGTGGCCCTGTCTCGATTCCACAAGATGCTGGGTCAATCATCAATGGAGTCATTCGCTCCCATGACAATGGGGAAAGCTGGGGAGACTTTTCCTTGATTTCCGCGCGCGGACACAGCGAAACCGGTTTGCTGGAATTGGAGGATGGAAGCCTCATCGCGGTCATGCGGAATGAGCTGGCGGGGCACTCGATGGACTTGGCCATGTCCTCTGATCATGGACACAGCTGGACCCAGGCCATACCCTTAACCAAGCCGATGCAGCACCCGGCTGACCTGTTAAGCCTTCCAAGTGGATCCCTTCTTTTGGTTTATGGCAACCGGATGAAACCTTTTGGTGTCCAAGGCATTCTCAGCCATGATGGAGGAAAAACTTGGGATTCAGATCATCCGGTATCTCTCGGCTGGAACTCCCTTAATACTGATTGCGGTTATCCCAGTCTTGCACTGCTTGAGGATGGGACCATTGTCTGTATGTATTACTCGGTCGGTACTGAGGAGTTGCCGTCTGAACAAGCCATAGTGGTACGGTTCAAGGAACAGGATTTGTTGACGGCACAGAAAGGAAGCAACTCAGGATCTCCCCTCCCGGATCCCAGTGGAAATGGCAAATAGCAAATTTCTTGATCGTTGAGATCTGTTTCTGGCTATTGGTTTTTCTTTACCTTTCTTCTCAAGGCAGGAGTATTGGAAATGACTGTTTTAACAGAGGTGAGAGACCGCGTGAAATCCGTTCAACATGGAGGCATTGTGGTCTCAATTGTTTTGGTTCTTTTAGGGTTTGGGGCAACATGCCACGATGCTTTTGCCAAACATCTCTTTCCCACCGATCTCCCCTCGCGGGAATGGGTGTTGTTTCCTGCGGTTGGTTACAACAATCCGGTGACGGGTGTCATCCATCGGCTCGACAAAGCCCCCACCTGCGGAATGGCTCTTGGTGGTATCGATACCGGTTGCATTGACCTCGAATCCAGTGGTTTGTGGGGCTACTCCAGCCTGTTCAATAGCATCTCACCTCGCCGAGGCCCATTAAACCTCCCGTTTCTTGGATTGGGAGTGGATGGCCGGGTCTGGGTTCTGTGCGATCCAAAACAGATCAAGCATCCTGATTATGCGGGACGGATTGCGGGACCCGCCGAACCCTATCTGACCACCCTGGATCTTGGGGTGGCCGGAACCGCGTGTGAAATCCACTACTGGGGTCATTATCCTGTTGTGGATCTTGAATATGAAACGGATTCACCGGTCGAGGTTAGCTTAAGAGCCTGGGCACCTTTCCTTCCTGGAGATCTTGAAGCTTCCATGATCCCCGGAATCGTGTTCGAGGTTCATCTGCGTAATCCAGATAAGAATACACATCAAACCACTGTAGCACTCAGTTTTCCCGGCCCTTCGATCAATGAGGCGGGGACAAATCAATTCCGCAGACGCGATTTATCGGGTCCGCTCAAGGGAGTATTGGTAAATGCATCACGAGCGAATTATGTCTTGGCGGTCAGCGGGGAAGAAAAAACTCGTATTGGGGGGGAGTTGGGATCGGTTGGAACTGCCTGGGCGGACATCCAACAACGGCTACCAGAGGCGCTCCAGTCAGAGCCAGGTTCTTCGGTAGCGGTTGATTGTGACCTTGGGGCTGGGGAGGATCGAGTCATCCGTTTCATATTGACCTGGCTCGCCCCTAAGTGGCGAACGGGGGAGGAATCTGTCTCCAACTACGCTTATCAGGCTTATCCCTGGTCGGAAAAGGGAGAGTTCCTCCATCACATGTATGCGGTCCAATATGGGGATGCCGAAGCAACCGCGAGGTTGCTGTCTGAGTTCCATCCATCTCTGTTAAGCCGTATCCTTGCATGGCAGGAGACCATCTTTAGTGATGAGTCACTTCCCATCTGGCTGCGTGATTCACTGGTAAACAATCTGTATCTGATCACCGAGGATGGTCTTTGGGCGGCGGCGGAGTATCCCATCCCCCACTGGGTGCTTCCCGAGGATGGCCTATTCGGGATGAGTGAATCCCCTCGCAGTTGTCCACAGATCGAATGCGTCCCTTGCACGTTCTATGGTAACTGGCCGATTGTCTACTTCTTCCCTCGTCTGGCTCTCTCAACCCTGCGTGGATACAAAGGCTACCAGTACCCCGATGGCAAGACACATTGGGTGTGGGGAACCGATGCCCGGTTTACTCATCCGCTAACCGGTCATCAGGAAAGCCTGACGGGTGTTTGTTTTGCCTCGATGGTGGATCGATACCGGATGTGTTGGGGAGACAAGGAATTCACCCGGGAGTTCTATGAACCGGTCAAGAAGATCACAGAGTGGACCGCGAAAGCTCGTCCCCAGTATTCCACGGGGGAGGCGGTTATCAGCATGCCATCTTGGGCGATTCCGATTGACCACTGGTTTGAGGCGGACCCTGGTTGGTTTGGCATGGTTCCTCATGTCGGCGGTCTGCATTTAGCTCAGTTCAGGATTGCTGAACGGATGGCACTCGAAATGGGTGATGAGGCCTTTGCACACCGGTGCCGCCGCTGGATTGAGGATGGTTCCCGGGCGCTTGAGGAAAAGTGCTGGCTGGGCACACATTACCTGACCTACTGGGAGCCGGAAAGCAATAAACGGTCGGATGTGGTTTTCGGCTATCAATTGGATGGGGAATGGCTGGCGGATTTTCACGGTTTACCGGGCGTATTCCCGAAACACCGGATTGACACCACCCTGGATACCATCCGGCGATGCAATGTGGCGCTGAGCAAGTCAGGGGCGATCAATTATGCCAACCTTGATGGTACACCGGTGGCAGTCGGTGGCTATGGCCCATACAGTTATTTCCAGGCGGAAGTGTTGATGCTCGCGATGGCTTACATGTATGAAGGACAACGGGACTTCGGTCTTGAGTTAGCACGGCGGTGTTGGGAGAACGTCATTCTCAAGTGGGGAAATGCCTGGAATCTGCCCAACCGTGCAATCGGCCAGGAAGACACGGCTGCCTGTCTCTGGACCGACTATTACCAGTTAATGATGCTGTGGGGTCTGCCAGCCGCTATCCAAGGCGGTGACCTGGCTGCGCCCTGCCAGCCGGGCGGATTAGTGGATCGAATCCTCAAGGCAGCGGAACGGCAATAAGATAAGCTGCGCGTCATCCTTAGCAATCTTGACACTTGATTGCCCCCCCAATATGGTAAGGTCAAGATCCGGTCCCATTCCAGCCGGATCGGCACGTGAAGTGCCTCCAGCCATCCGAGGATTGATCAGCAAAATATGCCTCTTGTGCTCGTGATTCTCAGCCTGCTGTGTTTACTCAACCCATGCGGAGCGGCGGATACAGCCGACCGCTATCTGAGCCCGCGTCTCGACCCGGCCAAGTTCCTCAAATCCGGTGATCTCAAGGAAGGCATGGCAGGTTATGGCTTGACTGTCTTCCAAGGGATCAAGATTGAACGTTTCGAGGTCGAGATCCTTGGAGTTCTTGAAAACGAATATTCAGAGACCAACCTCATCCTGGCCCGCTGTAGTGGCGGTCCCCTTGCCAAAACGGGAGTCATCGCGGGGATGAGCGGTAGTCCCATCTTTGTCGAGGAGAAACTGATTGGCGCGTTAGCCTATGCCTGGCCGTATTCGACCGAGGCCATCGCCGGCATCACCCCCATCGAGAACATGCTGCCGGTGTTGGACCTTCCAGCCACCGAACGTACCCCTGTGAATGGTGATATCAAGAAAGAGGAAATGGGAGCCTCACCAGGGGGCAGGGAAGACCTTGGTTCCATGACCAACTCCACTCCATTCGACTGGCCCAGCAGGTTTCAGGCCTTTCTCCGCAAGGATTACGAAACAGCCCTGGTGGGCGGTCCCTCCACCGTGGAGGATGGGGAGGAATACTCCGTGCCACGGACTCCCTCATGGACCTCGGTATGGACCCAATGGTGGCAGGCTCCCTTGATTCCACAATACCAAACAGGAGCACGGCAGGGATGGATTCCTTTAGCGACTCCGATTGCCATGGAAGGGGTATCGAGTGAGGTCTTTGAGCGGATAGCCGCACTCTTTCCGGGCATGGGTTTTCAACCTGTCGTGGGCGGCTCGGTGAATTCGGCCTCCGTGGATGGTGTGCAGCTCGAGCCAGGCGCGGCATTGGGAGTGGGCATGGATTATAATGAAGCCTTGATGACCGAGATTGCCAATCAGGGAGGCGGCAGGTTTTATCATCTGGAAGACCCGGTAAAAATCCCTGATTTTATGACCGGTGAATTAGGGGAGGTGGCAAATCTTGCAGCAAGAGCTGCGACCCTGGAATTGACTATACCACCAGGTGCGACCGTCATGCCTCTAAGCAGTGCTTATCCCACTCAACAAGGAGAAGGTAAAGCCACGATTTCATTGGGCGATATCCCTGGTGATACCGAATTGGAAGTACCCATTCGCCTCACTTTACCTGCTCAACCTGTTTCGTCAAAGTTGCATGTCGAGGGCAGTCTTGAATACCAGTCGCCAGTGGGTAATCATTTGCGCACCCCATTGAACCGGGTAACGGTGCGCTTTGTGGAGTACAGCGGCTTCAAAATTCAAGATGGCGTCGTAGCACCAGTCGTCGAAAAAGTTCTGAACCAGATAAAAGCCTCCGATATTCTCAATGTCTCCCGGGCATTTGCGGTCAATTCAGAAAAGGGAGAGCAAGAGATGTCAATGGGCATAGCCCAAATGCGACAATATGCTTCCAAATTGGGTGAAGAGCGAGCGGAATTCGAAGCCCAGGAAGTGGAGAAAAAATTTACTGCCATGCGCAGCAGCCCAGCGATGGCA
>CAZORO010000358.1:4363-6095 GCA_964581845.1 uncultured bacterium | reverse complement strand
GGAAGAGCTCTCCATCGGAGGGAAATGCAGCGAATAGGGGAAAGAGAAGTAAGAAAAGTACCGGAAAAATGAATCTCTGGCAGCCGAAGAAAAGGTGGAGAAGCGAATTCATTCGCTTTGTGTCAACCATGTAAACGATATATCACCCTAGAACTAAAAAGCGAATGAATTCGCCACTCCGCTCGCTTGTTCTCCCGCGGCGCCCCCGGGATGAGACCCAAGGAACGCCGCGGAATGAAAGGATTTCAGTACAAGGACCATTCGTCGACTGATGTGGTTCCACCCCGGACAGCGATGTAGTCAATTTCGATGTATCCAGCCCCACCGCCATGAGAAATCTCCAGGGTGTGGGTGCCATTGGAGAGACCATTCACGATGAAATCGATGACTCGGACATGCGTGTCGAAGGGATCATTCTGGTCAACTGTTCCAGATCCACCCGCGCCATTGTCGATTTTCCAGTTGTAGGAGGTGCAGATGTCCTGTTTCCAGCCGATCACGGCCACGGAGGTACCCTGGAAGGTCAATGACAAGGTGGCGGCGGGATCCCCGGTGGCGGCCCGGCTGCCACCGCTGGGGGCTGGATCGGGAGCATTTTCCCAGGTTCCCGTGTAGACGATGGCGGGATCATCATTTTCATACTCGGTCACATTCGCCCAGTCATCGTTGTAAACATCGAAGTAATCGAGCACGATGATCTGCGCGGCGCTCTTGTCAAGGTTGGTGATGATCGCCTTATGGAAGCCGCTATCGAGTGAGAGTGATGTGGGACCACTCAGCGGGATTGAGGGACGGTCGCCCACACCAGGACTTCCCGCCAGCCACCACCAGGAATCATACTCACCGGTGAAAGCGCCATCATCCACATCCCAACCGACATATTCGCCATTGCCATACCGCCAAATGCCCAGGTCGATCCCGGTTCCACAAAACAGGAAGGTGACTTTCTGCGTGGCACCTTCCGCAGTGGCATCGAAAGCATAGACCTGATCACCGTTACTGGCATAAGCATTCGCCTCCGAGGGCCACTTGTTCCAATGGACAAAGCCCACCTTGTTGAAGGTATTATCCTTGCTGATTTCGTAACGGGTTTTCGGCGGAATCTCACCGAGCACCTCCAAGCTATCGAGAATAATCAGATCCCAGGCAGTTCCTCCACCGCCGTTGGTCAGTGTGAGGGTGTGAGCCCCATAGGGAAGGTTATCATCAAGGACAACGGGAAACCGGAAATTGGTGGAACCGCCATCCAGCGGATATGGACCCGTGAGTGTTCCACTGGAAAGGCCCCCATCAATACTCCATTCGATCTTGGTGTCCCAGTCCCAACGGGCCGTCATGATAAGGGCGACTCCGCTACCGTTGAAACGATGAGAGCACATGGTTCCCGCGGTGGTATTCCATGCTGATGTTCCGCCAGTAGCAAAATTATTGGCTTCGACGGTCGGATCATTTACAGACCCCCATCCGCCGCCAAAATACCAATTCACTTGGTCAAAATGGGTCACCGGAAGCGCGTCATAAACCTCAAGCGCATCCAGGGTGACCGTTTCTCCTGCACTCAGACTGTTGTTAGTGGTGACCTCCAGAATATGGAAGCCTGCTGTCAGAGTGCCCGTGGCCGCCAAGACATAGGTGGCATAGCGCACACCCGGAGTGTTCCCGGTATCGATGTTGGTGTCGATGATACCCGCTCCTCCCGCGCCGCCATCGATTTTCCAGCCAATCTGCTTGG
>CAZORO010000358.1:1993-4353 GCA_964581845.1 uncultured bacterium | reverse complement strand
TATTGCCTTGTTGGATGATCCGGATGCCAAGACCGGTTCCCGCCCCCCACAAGTGGAAGGCTGAAGTGTTTTCATTAGCCCATACAAAACTGCCGTGGAATGCGCTCGCGTCAGGTTCCGCATTCCAGCGCCAATATGGAAAGGTGTTGTGAGGATTCCCAGTTGTATCGCTGGCTGTTTGGATGACCACATCAAAAACCTGAGTTTCCGCGAATGCGAAGGACGAGAAAAATAGACACGCTACGATGAGGATACTGACTCCACTCTTCATCACCTTATAGCCTCCTTCACCAACATGGTTCCGCCCCGGTGTGGTTTCCATAACCATCTCCGGGGTCGTTCTCTCTTGTTTCCAGCGTGGGCAAACATTTTGGCAGGTTGACTGAAGAGGCCCACGCTCCTCCTCACATTCCCAGCAGAAGAAACAACTCTCTCGATAGTGTTGAATCTCACCTACAACTGTTCTCTACTCTATCACACCTTTGGGCAGAAGTGTCAAGCCAAAATCACTCTTTTTCTAGGGTCCCCAACGTGCGATATCTCCAATACTGACCGTGCCATTCGTAGGGGAGTAAATGAAGCTCAAACGGACTTCCTCTGGGATGTTCTTTACCGAGGCCCATTCCCCATTTCCATCCTCCAGATCCGGCCCTTTGCCAACCAAGGTCCAGCGTCCCATGAATTTCAAGGTGCCCCCACCCGCCACGGATTGCCACCACCCATCGGTATAAATGTAGGAACCGTGCTTGATCGGGTAGACCCATTCCTCGGAACCAAAGGGATCGATCGGGATGTATTTCATATAGGCAACCGGAGTGGTCAACTCAGTGTATCTTGAGAGAAGTTCGTCCTTTAATCCCCTTGTTTTTGCGTTATCGCCGGGATAACGCTTGTAATCTCCCATATACATCTCCAAGGCCGAGTTGATGCTTTTGAACTCACCCAGATTCCGGGTCACCTTGGCGCGGATCTGGGCTTCGATAAAGTTGGGCAAAGCAATCGAGATCAGAATCAGGATGATGGCGATAACGATGAGAAGCTCGATGAGAGTGAAACCCTTAGACAACCATCGCATACCACAAATCATGGTCTCCTTCCTCCATTGAAACTAGCCTTGTTTTTCGTGTGGAAGACCCTCAAGGAGCCTCCACAAACGTCGGAAACCGCGCTCAGAGCAAGGCTTACAAAATGTCTCTCGATTCCGCTTGACAGCGGAAGCCTTACTCACTAGATTAGCAGTGTATCGATACTGTTGTCCATCCCTAAAAGGAGGGAGGCGATCACGGTGCCCAAAAACCTCAGGAACCTCATTTTACTCGGAGTCCTGGTAGCCGCTTTGATTCCGCTCTCCATACGCTGGTATAATAGTTGGGAACAGACAAAGCCGCCCCCAAAATTTAATGTGATTGTCTTTCATTGCGCCGCGTGTGGTACGAAAACGGAGTATCCACCGACATATTTCGCCAGACCCACGTGTAGTAAATGTGGCCGGAATAAGGGAGAGATTACAAGGGAATGGAGGGAGGTTCCTGCCCCGAAAGCGGAGTCCAAGGAAACCAAACCCTAGTTTGCCATGGGTTATCATGCCCCGGAAAGGATGGGCTATCCATTATGAAAATCAGATATTTTAAGTCACCACGTGGATTCACCCTGATCGAACTCCTGATCGTCATCGCCATCATTCTGATCCTCATCTCGATCGCAATGCCGAACTTCCTGGAGGCCCAGCTGCGGGCGAAGGTGACGCGCATGAAGGCCGACATGCAAGCCATGCACACCGCCCTCGAGGGCTACCAGACCGAATTCCGCTACTATCCTTGTTCGGCTGTCGATCTCTATATGTGTAAACGGAAATGCCTCTATGGGGTCTACACGGTCAGTGATGGCCTTCGGACCATTACCACCCCCATCCGCTATTTGACTCGTCTCCCGGTCGACCTCTTCAATCCCTGTAAAGACCTCAGCTGCTTCCCAGGCGAGATGTCCCTGCTCTGGACCACCAAGCCAAAGTGCACGGGAACTCCCAATTGGAACCTGGTACGTTGGGGTGGGTGGGGGATTGGAAGTCAGGGACCCAATCAGCTCTGGGATTATGCCTTTGGACCAGGAAATGATCCGGATCAGGAGCTGGTCTACTCCCCCACGAATGGCACTAATAGCGCCGGGGATGTGGTGATGTATGGGCCTTGAGCCCCTTTTTGCTGGTGCTGGGCCACATTTTGGCTGACACCAGGCTGGAGATCTTGTTGCTATCTCTTACCGGTCGTGCAACCAAGCAAACCTCATCCCGCAAGCCCCCCTTTTCCGCACGGAAAAGAGGAAGCACTCCCCTCGCCTACTGGGAGAGAGGGGCTGAGGGG
>CAZORO010000358.1:0-1983 GCA_964581845.1 uncultured bacterium | reverse complement strand
GTTGCTTCACTAACCCGACAGAGCCCCACGCCGTGAAGACCAGCCCATTCCTTCCCACTCTCCTTGTTCTGGGATTGGCCCTCTCAGCCCATTCCGCGCTCGCGGAACCAACTGTTCAAATCGAGGTCTGGCATAGCTGGGGCGAACGTCCAGGCCAGGAAGCCTGGAGAGCCATCAAGGAGAGTTTTGAACGTGAGCATCCTCATATTCAAGTGAATTTGCTGGTGGTTCCCTGGAACAATCCCCAGAAACTTCTGACCGCCATTGTGGGTGGCGTTCCCCCCGACCTCTCCATGATCGACCGCCCCACCATGCCGCAGTGGGCTGTGCGGGGAGCCCTCATGCCGCTGGATGACCTGATCGCACGCGATGGGTTCGATGGGAGTGTGTTCTTCCCGCATACCTGGGAGGAAACCTTCTATGATGGTCATCGCTGGGTGCTTCCCTTCAATACGGATGGACGGGCTCTCTTTTATAACAAAAAGTTCTTTCGAGAGGCGGGTCTTGACCCGGAAAAACCTCCCCGGACCTGGCAGGAATTGAAGGAATACTCCGACCGGCTCACCGTGCTCAACAGCCGGGGGAGGATTGAACGTCTTGGCTTCGCGCCCTTGGTGTCTGCTTCTGGGTTCGGGGCGGCTGGTTTGGAGACCTATGCCTGGCAGCTGGGGGGCGAGAATGTTTCGGAGGATGGGACAAGGATTACCTTCAACACGGCTCCCTGGGTGACCGCGCTGGAATGGGTGGTTCAGTTCGCCGCCAGTTATCCCGGCGGCGGACTGCAAGGGCTGCTCGGTTCGCTTGGGGATACCGGAACCTACGGGCAAGATCCCTTCATTACCGGACGCATCGCCATGTGGGAGCATGGGTGCTGGTATCTGAAAACCTTGCGTAAATACGGACCCGATGTGGAATTCGGTCTTGCTGATATCCCCATTCCCGAGGGGGGCAAACTGGCTTTCCTTTCGGCTGGATACTCTGTTGGAATCCCTCGTGGCAGCCGGCATGTGGAGGAGGCCTGGGAGTTCGCCAAGTATTGCACCAGCCAGGCGGCTCAGGAACTTGCCATGCCCCTGGTGGAAAGCATCCCCGCCAACCAGCTCGCCGCCCATTCCGATTACTTCATGAAGGATCCCCATTGGCGCTTCTTCATCGAGCGGATGCAGTATGGGAAACATCGCCCAGTCATCCCCATCAACAGCCTTTGCTACAACGAGGTCCTGCGTGCGGCGGAGCTGGCCATCTCCAAGGTCAAGTCTCCCCAACAGGCGCTTGATGACTCGGTTAAAAAGGTGCAGCATGAACTGGATCAATACACCGCCGAAAAAAACTACCCTTTTCTCGATTGGGGGAAGGTCTATCTTTCCGCTGGGATTCTTCTCGGAGTTCTCCTTGCCGGCTTTTTAATCTATGTGGTGACTCATACCGGATCCCGTTTGTCCAGGCGCGAGGCGGCCAGCGGTTACCTCCTGGCGTCTCCATGGATCCTTAGTCTCCTGTTTTTCAACGCTGGTCCAATTCTCTGTTCCTTTGTTTATAGCCTCTGTGAATATCATGTGCTCACTCCAGCCCGCTACGTTGGCCTTGAAAACTACAGCCGGATGCTTTTCGATGATGAACTTTTCTACAAGAGCCTGGCAAACACTCTGTATTTCACTCTTCTCTTTGTCCCTCTCTCCATTGTGGGGGCGATGCTTTTGGCTCTCCTGTTAAATTGCAAGGTTGCCGGCGTGCGTTATTTCCGTACAGCCTTCTATACCCCCTCCGTGGTTTCCGGTGTCGCGGTTTGTGTTCTGTGGATGTGGCTGCTCAATCCCGAAAGCGGGCTTATCAATCAAGCCCTTGCATATTTTGGCGTGCAAGGCCCCTTGTGGCTGCAGGATAAGCATTGGTCCAAACCGGCGATTGTGCTCATGAGCCTTTGGGGAGTGGGTGGAGGCATGGTTATTTTTCTCGCGGGCCTTCAGGGAATACCTACGCATT
>CAZORO010000357.1:0-6097 GCA_964581845.1 uncultured bacterium | reverse complement strand
TGATGGGCCTGGACTGTGTGGTCTACATGGGGAAGGAGGACATCCGCCGTCAAAACCTCAATGTCTTCCGTATGAACATGCTAGGAGCCACCGTGGAGCCGGTCCTTAGTGGCTCTCAGACCCTGAAAGACGCCACCAACCAAGCCATCCGGGACTGGGTCACCAATGTACGCGACACCTTCTACATCATCGGCTCAGTGATTGGACCGCATCCCTACCCAATGATGGTCCGTGACTTCCAATCCATCATTGGTATCGAAACCCGCCGCCAATGCCTGGAGCGATATGGACGTTTGCCGGATTATTTAACCGCATGTGTGGGTGGGGGCAGCAATGGCATGGGGATGTTTTACCCCTTCGTGAAAGACCCCAGTGTGAAGATCATTGGAGTCGAGGCAGCAGGACTAGGGCTTAGTACTGGAAAGCATTCCGCCTCCATTACTCTGGGTGCAACTGGGGTTTTCCATGGCAGCATGATTAAGTTGCTGCAGGAACATGAAGGCCAGATTCGTCTGGCCCACAGCATCTCCGCTGGACTTGACTATCCCGGAGTCGGACCTGAACACTGTTACCTTCATGAGTCGGGAAGAGCTCGGTATGAATCTGTCACCGATGAGGAAGCTATTCAGGCCTTCCAACGGCTCTCAAGGTTGGAGGGGATCCTTCCCGCCTTGGAGTCCTCTCATGCCTTGGCTTATCTCGATTACCTGATGCCCTCTCTCAGCAAGGACAGCCTGGTGGTCCTTTGCCTTTCCGGACGCGGAGACAAGGATGTTTATACTGTCGCCAAAGAGATCGGTTATAACTTGGAGGTGGGGGAATGAGCCAGCTCTCCGATCTCTTCAGGCAGCTCAAACAACGTGGAAGGACCGCTCTGGCGCCCTACTTCATGGAAGGGTACCCGGATCTGGAGACCAGTTTTAACCTTATGCGTGAAGCAGCCCGGGCAGGCGCTGACCTGATCGAGATGGGGATGCCCTTTTCCGACCCCCTCGCGGATGGCCCCACCATCCAGAAAGCGGGTCAAACCGCTCTGGAGCATCCTTTTAGTCTAAGAGAGCTTCTGCTTCGGTTCGGAAAGTCCAGAGATGAGATCGGTATTCCAGTAGTTCTCATGACCTACTACAACCCCGTGTTTCAACTCGGCTTGGACAAGACCGCACAGCTGGCCGCCACGAATGGTATCGCTGGTTTCATTGTGCCTGACCTGCCTTTGGAGGAATCAAACGGCTTCCGTGAAGCTTGTATAGAGCATGGACTTGATCTGGTTCACCTGATCGCCCCCACCAGTAGTCCTGCGAGGGTTGAAAAAATTGATGACCAGGCCACAGGAATGCTTTATTATGTTAGCCGGGTGGGCATTACGGGGGCGCGTTCAGATCTTCCCCTGGAGCTTTTGGAAGCGCTGGATCAACTCCGGTCCAAAACCACGCATCCCTTTGTGGTTGGGTTCGGAATCAGCACTCCAGAACATGCGAGGTTATTACGTATTCATGCGGATGGGATTGTGATCGCGAGCGCCATCATTGACCGTCTCTCGGTCACACGCCGGGAAGACTTCGCGCGATGCGTCCGCGAGTTTCTCAATCCGATCTCCGAGGTCTTGGGATAGTGGAGAACGACGGTTAGTCAATGAGCCTTTTGATCAGCTGGTCCAGGAATTGTACTCCCAGAGGGTACAAATGGGTTGTGACACACGGCGTAGTTCAACTTCGCCAGAAGGGGGCCGCTCATGAGTGCAACCCGTGAGCAGGCAAATAGAACACGCCGGCGCGGTTCAGGGAAAAAGAGTAGAAACGATTTCCAAGGAGACTATAAAAAGTGAGCTGGTTCAAGAAACCCCCTCGCTACACCGCCATTAACAAGCCGGTGAAGAAAACCGAGATTCCTGGCGGCCTGTGGATGCGGTGTGAAAAGTGCGATGAGATGATCTTCAAGAAGGAATGGGAAGATAATCTCAAGGTTTGCCCAAAATGTGGCCGTTATTCCCTCATGGGTGCCCGTGAACGGCTTAATTCACTGGTGGATCCGGGAAGTTTCACGGAAAGCGATGCCAATGTGGCCTCCATCGATCCTCTTCAATTTCAAGGTTATGCGGATAGTCTGGCCAAGAGCCGCAAACGGACCGGCGAGAAGGAAGCTGTCATCAGCGGAGCGGCCACTTTGTGTGGTAATCCCTGTCAGATTGCTGCTTTTGACTTTAACTTCATGGCCGGGAGCATGGGGTCCGCAGTGGGGGAGAAGGTAACGAGGACCTTGGAGCGGGGAAAAGAAAACAACCAGCCGGTGGTCATTGTCTCGGCTGGTGGTGGTGGAGCACGGATGCATGAAGGAATTCTTTCACTCATGCAAATGGCGAAAACCAGCGCCGCTGTCGCGCGGCTGCGTGAACACGGAATTCCCTTCGTTTCGGTCGTCACCCACCCTACCATGGGGGGAGTGGCCGCCTCTTTCGCTTCATTGGGGGATGTCATCATCGCTGAGCCAGGGGCACTAATCGGCTTCGCTGGTCCACGTGTCATCGAACAAACCATCGGCCAGCGTTTGCCTGATGATTTCCAGACATCGGAATTCCTCCTGAAGCATGGAATGATTGACATGATCGTGGAACGGCACGACCTGCGTCCAACACTCGGAAGGTTGCTGAGTCTGCTGGCGAACTAGAAACACCATTCACGAAAAACTGGGTTATCATCCACATATAACTGGTAACAACCGGAACCATATGGCCTATAATAATAGTTGAGATGGTGAACCGGAGAGAAAGACCCCGATTCACTCCCGCTCATCGCTTCCTTAATCCTGAAGGGAGGTGATCTTGCCCATCGATAGTGTAAGTTCATTACACGATGATCCTACGATAAAGGAGCTGAATCATGAGACAGATACCCCATCTCGTTGACCAGCAGATGCGTGAATGGGAGTTGCGCCGCAGAGGAGATCATGCGGCTTCCCATTCTGAAAAGGGACCTGTGATCTGTATCAGCCGGGAGTTGGGAGTGGGCGCGAGGATAATCGCAAAGCGCCTGAGCGAGGAATTGGGTTGCAGCATCTTGGGACGGGATACCATCGACCATGTCGCGGAGGATCTCCATGCGCAGCGGAGATTGGTGGATGCTCTTGATGAGCGGGGACGTGCCAGCCTGGAGCGTTGGGTGGAGGGATACCTGCATGGATCTCCAGTGGAGTATGATGAATATGCCCGTTCTCTTATAAAAGTTTTCCGGGCGGCAGCGGAAAAGGGGAGTGTGATCTTGCTCGGTAGAGGAGCAAACTTTGTCCTGGGACTAGATAACGCCTTCTGTGTCCGTCTCGTGGCCCCCATTGAGCAGCGGATCACTCAGTTAATGACATATGAATCTCTGACACGGGATCAAGCCATGGAACAGATCCGCAAACGGGACCCGGAGCAAGCGGCCTTCACCCGTAAGGTCTTCCACCGCGACATTACCGATCCCCTGGCTTTCCATCTGACTCTCAACCTCCACAAGATGGATTTGGAGCAAGCGGTGCAAGTGATCCTCATGACCATGGCGGTGAAAGGATTCCTTCCTCATAAAGGATTCAAGACTAAATCATTTGAGGCCGCTCCCAAATGAGCAAGTTGCTACCCTGTCTGCCAAGAAAGGATCAGGAATGGCTTCTCCGAATTGCCAGGGAAGCCATCCAAAGGAAAGGCAAAGGAGTGGCGGAGCTCGGTTCTGATCTACTTCCGGGTAGTCCACTTCTGACACCTCATGCTGTTTTCGTTACGCTCTTCGAGGGAGAGAATCTGCGAGGATGCATCGGTCACCTGCGCCCAGACCTGCCGGTTTGGGAATCGGTGGCACGCATGGCTTGCGAAGCGGCCTTCCACGATCCACGTTTCGAGGAGGTTACCGCGGAAGAGCTTCCCCACCTTCGTATCGAGATCTCCATCCTCACCGATCCCATCGAAGTGAAGTCGGTGGAGGATATCGTTCCCGGACGGGATGGCTTGATCATCGAGGGGAAAGGGCGGCGCGGGCTCCTGCTACCGCAGGTCGCGGAGAAACGGGATTGGGATGTAACCACCTTCCTCGAGCAAACCTGCTGGAAGGCGGGCCTCAACCGGGATGCCTGGAAGGAAAAGGGAGTCCGGATCTCCCGTTTCGAGGCCCTGGTTTTTGGCGAGACGGAGAATCTTGGCGAAGCCAAGTAGCTCAAAGGGGGGGATGGTTTGAGAATCGGATCTCATATGTCCACCTCGGGAGGAGTCGATAAGGCCTTTGCCAGGGCTGAATCACTCGGCCTGGAGGTGATGCAAATCTTCACCCGCAATCAGAACCAATGGGAACCTAAACCTTTAGAATCCGCTGTCATCGAGAAGTACCTCCAGGAAAAGAACCGTACAGGGATCGATACAGTCTTCGCACATGGGAGTTACCTGATCGACCTCTGTTCTCCAGAAAGGACCAATCTCGCCCGTTCAAGGGCGGCTTTGCGGGATGAACTCCAGCGCTGTGACCTACTTGAAATTCCCTACCTGATCATCCATCCCGGTTCTCATCTTGGGCAGGGTGAGGCCAAGGGACTGGCCGAGATATCCAAGAGCATCAACCAGGTTTTTAAGAATCTTTCGAATTCAAAGGTCATGCTCCTCCTGGAGAATACGGCAGGTCAGGGTTCAACCTTAGGGTACAGGTTTGACCAACTTGCGGAGATCAGGAATCTGGTTGATTGTCAGGAAAAAGTAGGAGTTTGCTTCGACACTTGTCACGCCTTTGCGGCGGGTTATGAAATGAGTTCCGAGGCCGCCTGCCGGAGGATCTTCGACGTAATCGATTCAACAGTGGGACTGGAGCACCTCAAGGTGTTTCATTTCAATGATTCCAAGAAGCCTTTGGGCAGCCGGATCGACCGTCACGAACATATTGGCAAGGGAGAAATCGGACTTACGATGTTCCGGTATCTCATGCGCAGCAGAAAATTCGCGAAACACCCCATGGCCCTCGAAACGCCCAAATCAGACGACTATCACGAAGATGTGGAGAACATCGAGGTACTCAAAGGGCTGCGCAAGGACTAATGCCCACTCGGGCGTGACATCGACAGGAGAGCTTCATGAACTTCCTTCATGAGGTCCTCCATGCGATCCTCGGAAAAGCCGGTCGCCTCGGAGCAATAATTGGAAAGGGGGGGGAGCAGCCCTCCACTCACCAAGCCGACCCCCAAACGAAGGCATACATTGTTCGCGAGATAGGTGATCACCGCCAAGAGTGGACGGCCTTTGGCTTCATCAGGATTGTGATGGAAACCAATCGCCAGGGTTAGCTCCTGGGGGAAGTTCCAGTTATCGGCTATTTGGGACCCGACCTCAGCATGATCAAGGCCGAAAAGATCACGCTCTGTCGAACGTGTAATGTAGGGGGCCGCCGCCCGCTGTTGAAGCATGTCTTTATGCTCACGCAGATATCTGGCCAGAACAATCTTCCCAACATCATGTAAGAGACCGGCGGTGAAGGCAGTGTCTATAAGTCCAGGACGGAGCTTTTTGGCAAGGACCTGCGCGGCCACCGCCACCGCGACCGAGTGATCCGAGAGGCCATTGCGCTTGAAGTTGTAAATGGACAGGTCCTGTAGGAGATACACCTGATTCATGGCACTCGTAAGCACCATGTTTCGGACAGTCTGGAAGCCAAGGTACATGATCGCCTGTTGGACCGAGCTGATCACACGCGGAAGCCCATAATAGGCGGAATTACATAGCTTCAACACATTCGCCGTGAGCGCTTCATCACGTGAGATCACCTTGTTCAGTTCAGCGGCCGAGACATCGGGGTCGTTGGTCATCTGCAGGACACGTGTAGCGATCTCCGGGAGAGGGGGGATCTCCTTGATGTCCTGTAAGACTCGCTTGATGAGGGTACTATCCGCCATCCTGGATCACCTTCCCTCAGTTAACATCGGCCCGTTTAGTCATTTGCTGGCCTGGGGAGAAGGATGATGGCCGGTTGGGCCCTATCGCGGCTGACAGGTTTTGGACGTTTGGGCCGTTCTTCCTTCTTGGGTTGTGGAGGAGGTGCTTCTTGAGCCGGAACGCGAACTGGCTCGGGTTGGGGAACCATCAGGGTCTCGT
>CAZORO010000356.1:0-6110 GCA_964581845.1 uncultured bacterium | reverse complement strand
ATTCCATCCAGGTCAATGGCCAGAATCGAAAGGTCAAGCCCAAAACTCAAGGACAAAAACGTTACCTGGATGCCATCCGTCAAAATGATATCGTCTTTGGCATCGGGCCGGCGGGGACAGGAAAAACCTATCTGGCCATGGCTTGCGCGGTGAATGCCTTGGTGAACCGGAAGGTGAAGCGGATTGTGTTGGCACGCCCAGCGGTTGAAGCCGGTGAGTCTCTTGGATTTCTTCCTGGAGACCTTTACGAAAAAGTGAACCCTTACCTGCGCCCGCTTTATGATGCCCTCTATGACATGATGGAGTTCGAGAAGGTCAACCGGCTCATGCAGCAGGGGCAGATCGAGGTGGCTCCCTTGGCGTTCATGCGGGGACGCACACTCAATGATTGTTTTGTCATTCTTGATGAGGCTCAAAATACAACCCGTGAACAAATGAAGATGTTCCTGACTCGTTTGGGTTATGATTCCAAGGCAGTGGTCACGGGTGATGTCACTCAAATTGACCTACCTACACAGAAAGTGAGTGGATTGATTGACGCAGTCAATGTATTGAAAGGGATTGGTGGGATGGAGATGGTCTGGCTTGGAAGGGGAGATGTGGTCCGTCACAGGCTGGTCCAGGAAATCATCCGCGCCTATGAAGAGGCGGAGCAGCCCGAGGCACTCTAATCATGGCATCGGCACTTCACCCGTCAGAGATCGATTCAACACGTCCTCGTAAGATCATTGAGGTAAAATGGACCTCCATGGTCCGGGCTTTGCTTTTCATTGGCGCCTTGCTGCTGATCACCATGGCGAGCGTCCCCCCACGGCCCAGCCCGGAAAGACTGCTGGATGAAAAAATCGGTGAGCCGGCCACACGTACTGTTCTCTCTCCCTTCCCGCTCAAGATCGTTGACCAACAGGAAACTGACCGCCTGCGCCGTGAAGCCCGGGAAAAGGTCCCCCCAACCTACCGCCGTCTCCCAGATGTGGAAACTCAAGTCCTCCAAAAATGGCGCGCCCTGGCTCAGGTGGCGCTCAATGAGGACCGGGCTTTGACGGGAAGCGGCAGCCTGAGCCAGGCCACCGAGTCAGCAAGGAAGACCTGGAAAACACTTTCGCGAAGCGATGCTGACCTGCTCCGCAAGAAGGTTAACGACCCCGCTTGGGCGGAAGCAGTCGTGAACAAGCTGGTGAAGTCCCTTCAAGAGAACGATGTTCTCTCCGATGTCAGCAGGGTTTCCACCGTAGGTTCGGAGGATAAACGGAATACGGTTCTTTGGCGGCTACGCGAGCCAGATGGAAGTCTCAAGGATCGTATCAGCTGGGTCACCATCCATTCAGTCACCCAGCAAAGGGAATTGTGGGCCAAGAACCTGGTGGAGACCGATTTGGGAGGAGATGAGAAAACCAAGACTCTCGCCGCCGCGCTCTCGAACTACCTCATCTCTCCCACCCTTGTGTACGACAGTACCTCGACCAGTACGGAGGTTTCGGCGGCCCTGGCGAATATCCGCTCCGTCTCCATGGAATACAAACAGAACCAGATCATCATCATGCGTGGTGAGATAGTCACACCGGACCAGAAGCTGGCGCTTCTGGAAATGGGTAAACGCATGGAGTCCCGTTTGGGTGAGTTTCTCGGGAGAGTTGTTCTGGTTTTCGGGATTCTCTTGATTTTGTTTGGTTACCTCAAACGGATTCACCGCGAGATCTATCATAACCTTCCAAGGCTGGCGGCCTATCTCCTGGAGGTGAGCCTGATCTCGTGGAGTGGCTTCTTTGTCGGCTGGGGAGTAGAGATCGATGCCATTCAGGCGACGGAAGGCTCCATTTCACAAGTGGGTCTGGTAATCCCCATCGCCGCGATCGGGATTCTGGTCACTCTCTTGGAAAGCTCCCGTCTGGCTCTCTTCTCGGTCATCCTGTGTACATTTCTCGTAGGGATTCAATTCAACTGGGGATTTGAGATCCTGCTTGTCCTGGTTCTGTCAGGCATTGTCTCGGTTTTCCATGTCACTGGTATTCACCGCAGAAGCCAGGTCTATCTTGCCTTCCCCTGGATTCTCGGCACAGGATCTTTGCTCTTGCTGGGTGTTCAACTGGTCATGTACCCCTCCATGGAGGCTTTCACGCATTATGCAGACAACCTGTTCTGGGGAATCCTCTGGTTGGGAGTGAATGGTCTATGTTCTGTGGGAATGGCGCTGCTGTTGCTCCCTATCCTGGAGGACCTTCTGGGGATCACCACGGTTTTCAAGCTCAGAGAGATCTCGACTTATCACCCCCTCCTGCGTCAGCTCGAGGAAAAGGCTCCTGGAACCTATTATCATTCACTCAATGTGAGTGCCCTGGCTGAATCCGCCGCGGCGGCCATCGGGGCCAATGCCCTGCTTGTGAAAGTGGCCTCCTATTACCACGATATCGGGAAGATGGAGAAACCCACTTACTTCACCGAGAACCAGTTCACCGAGGAAGACCGCCGCAAACACTCCAAGATCTCCCCGCACATGAGCTGCCTGATCATCCGCAACCATGTCAAGCTGGGGCAGGAACTGGCGCGTGAACATAGGCTTCCCGAGGCGATTGTGCCCTTCATTCCCGAGCACCACGGAACCACCTTGCTCTCCTATTTCTATGACCAGGCCCGGTCCGAGGACCCCCATGGCACTGTCTCAGCCGCTGACTTCCGTTATCCCGGCCCCAAGCCCCAAACCATCGAAAGCGCCATTGTCATGTTGGCCGATACCATCGAGGCCGCCTCACGCTCCATGAAACTGGTCGGCGAGGGCGAGATCCGTGTCTTTGTGAAGCGGGTCATCAATGACAAGATGCTGGATGGCCAGTTTGATGAGTGTAATCTTACTTTCCGTCAAATGAAGATTCTTTCGGACTCGTTTACGCGGACATTACGGACTATGATGCACCGTAGAATCGCATATCCCTCGATGCCGGAGGTCAACCTCTCCCCCGGCACTACGAGACAGGACAAGGTCCAGCCCTTGTTCAGCCGTAGTTCATAATAAGGTGGGGTGCATCCGTATCCATGAGCGTAGAGATTTCAGACGAACAGGACGTACCCATCGATAGAGAACGCCTCCAAGCACGCCTTCAAGACGCGCTGGAGAAGGCAGGTCTGAGCAACGCCGAGGTAAGTGTGCTCCTGACAGGCGATGAACATATCGCCGAGCTCAATGAAACCTACCGCGGCATCCCTGAACCCACGGATGTCTTGTCTTTCCCGATGAATGACGATGGAGATGAACCTTTTGGAGATATCCTCGGCGACATCGTCATCTCAGTTCCCGCCGCCCAACGGCAGGCGGTTGACGGATTAGCGAAGGAATTGGATTCACTCGCCTTTCATGGACTGCTCCACCTACTGGGAAGGGATCACGAAACCGAGGGATGGGAAGCATGGGAAGAAGCCCTCAAGGAGATTCTCCCCAATGACTAACACCGTCTTGATGACCAGCGAAGGGGTTTTATACCTGATCACGCTGGGGGTGTCTTCGTTCTTCAGCGCTACGGAGACCGCCCTGACCTCGATCAGCGCGGTCAAGATCAACCAGATCGCCGGACATGAAGACAAATCCCACCCACTTTTTGACTGGCTCAAAAATCCCACCAAGTATCTCACCACAATCCTGGTGGGCAACAACATCGCCAACATCGCGGGAGCGCTCCTGATGGGAGACTTCTGCCGGAGGCTTTTTATCGGGTTGGGGTATCTCGAGGAGGAGGCTCTCTCGGGAATCATCGCTTTTTTGGTGGTCACCAGTTCCGTCCTGATCTTCGGAGAGATCATCCCCAAGAGTTGGGCCCGTCACCACTGCGAGTCAATGGCACCACGCCTGGCTCCCTGGGTGGCTTTCATCTACAAGATCCTCAAGTACCCCATCCGGTTCTTCATGTTGATCTCCAACATGATCATCCGTCTCTTCGGAGGGGAAAGCACCAAGGAGGTTCCCTTCGTCACCTCGGATGACCTCAAACTGATGATCGAGGTGGGCGAAAAACAGGGTCTGCTCGATATCGATGAACGCGAGATGCTGCACTCCATCTTCGAGCTTTCGGAAACCCAGATCCGCGAGGTGATGACCCCCCGCGTGGAGATGATCTATGTGAAGGTGACCGATCCCCTGGAGACGGTCCTCAAAGCCTTCGAGCAACATGACTTCTCCCGCTTGCCGGTGATCGAGGATAACCGCGATAACGTGGTGGGCATCCTTTACATGAAAGACCTCCTCCATCACTGGCACATGAATAACGACAGTCAGGATGTGGTCCGGAAACTGATGCGTCCAAGAATCTACGTGCCCGAGAACAAGCGCGTGGATGAGGTGCTCAAGCAATTCCAGCGCGAAAAGATCCACCTGGCCATTGTGGTCGATGAGTATGGGGGAACCTCGGGCCTGGTCACCATCGAAGACATCCTCGAAGAGATCGTAGGTGAGATCCACGATGAATTCGATGAAGAGGAGGAGCCCATCACCAAGGTGGGAGAAACCACCTGGATCGTGGATGCCACCGTCCACCCCGATGATCTCTATGAAGCCCTTGGACTGGAATGGGAGGATGAGGAGGAGGAGTTCGACAGCGTGGCAGGCTTCCTGCTCCACCTACGCGGAGACCTGCCCAAGACTGGTGAGGTGATCGAGCACGAGGATATCATGTTCACGGTCATGGAAGCCAACGAAAAACGCATCAACCGCGTCCGTGTGGAGCAGATCCCCAAACGTGAGAAGGTCCCATCCGAAACACTTTCTCTCGAACCTGAAGAACCTGAGTGAACCCAACCGGTGCCGCGAATTCAATCTCCTTCTGGCGGAGGGCGATTGAAATCGACACCGCGGAGTTGGTCCCCACGGGAACAACCTTCCAAAGGCTCTCCCGCTTAATCCGCCATTGGCGCCGCCTCCAACGAGATCGGCTCGAAGTCATGGAAGGCCTTGTGGTAACGGAAAAGCGGTTGGATGTCGGTCCGTCCCCCCCGGTTCTTGACTGTCCACAAACGCGCATAGGTTGAGGCTGTGCGCCCCTCGAGCGGATACTCCTTGCGGATCGCCTGAAGACGTTTGGCTAGCACCGGCTGCTGCCCGAAATGATCAAGCACCCGGTCAAGGGGATCCTGAAGACGTGATGCATTGCGCCTCCTCAGGCTTGTCTCATCCACCGGGATATCTTGCAGAATCACCCTGCTGTCCAGGACAAAAGTGGTATCCGCCAATCCACTCGCGGTCTCGAATTCGGTCTGTTCCATTGTCCCAGCCCCAGCCTTCATCCCACCCCCAGCAGGCGTGTCCATGGTGACCAGAATCGCCGCATTCTGCGTCTGCGCGACCTCCTTCATCTGCAGCATAATTTGCGAAATACGGCTGCGTCCGGTCATGTGTTTCCCCTCTTTATCAAAATCCGCGCGGATTTCCCGGATCGAGTCGATCACCACAATAACCGGGTCTCCCTCCTCAAGACCAAAGTGCCTTCTTGTGGCCGACACCGCCTCACAGATATCCGCTAGTGTCGTATCCGAGTCAGCTTCGAGAACATGCAGATAATCACCCGTACGGAAATACTTCCTACCCGCGTTCATAAGGATCTTACGCAGATCCTCGCTACGTGATTTGGGAGCCTTGCAGAGCCCACTCTCGATCAGGGCCGAGTCGATCTTGGCGGTACGCGCCAAGGCGTAGATCGACAGCAACTCTTTCGGGGCCTGGAAAGAGACAAAAACCACTGGAACATGACGGCTTGCGGCATAGTCCGCCGCCCAGGCGCAAAAAGTGGTCTTCCCCTCTCCCGAGCCACCCGCGATAAGATAAACCCGCTGGATCGTCCAACCCCCATTGAGGACTTCATTCAAGGGAGAACTTGGCGAAGGGATGGTGATCCGTGTGGGTTTGAGCAGCTGCCCTATAATCGCTGGAACCGAGGCGGACAGGGGCGAAAGGGTGTATGCCTTGGCCGTGCTGTCTACTTCGTCACAGGATTCTTCATCAATGTCTGTCCCTTGATCTGTTTGTGTTTCCTCCGTCTTAACGGTTTCCTCTTCATTTGGAGGTTTCGGAATGGAGCCGGCTGATGCAACTGCCGAAACCGCTGCTTGAGGGATCCCTTCCCCGGACT
>CAZORO010000355.1:0-6111 GCA_964581845.1 uncultured bacterium | reverse complement strand
TGTGTTTTTCTCCAGATGTGGAAAATCAGCCAAGCGCTCCTTAAATAAGGCCCAAGGATTTTTCCCTTCGTTCTTATTGCGAAAGGTCACCACCAGTTGAGATCCCGCGCGTGTAGCGGCGACATATAGAAGACGCGTTTCCTCCGCATCTCTGAATCTTTTTTCTTCCGCCTCGAGAACCTCCCAGCCTTCCGGTTGAGCAAGTAAATCACTCTGTCCATGCGCTCCAGGAGCGCTCCTGGCCGCGAGATATCCCAACACTTTCTCTCCGCCGCGGGTGACATGTAGCTCCACTGGGTGATTCGATTTCCCTGTTGGATCCGCCAAGAAAACCACCGGCGCCTCCAATCCTTTCACTTTGTGCAGATTCATGATCCGGACCACATCGCTGATGCTGGAATCGATGGAGATCGAATCCTGTGTCTCCTCTTGTTCCACCAGCCCTCTGAGCACCTCCACGAGGCTGGAAAATGACCACAACAGGTTCTCACGCGAGCGCAACAGTTCCACCGCCTTAGCCAGCGCTCCGGCCTGTTCCTTTCCTCCCACTCGCGCGGCCGCCCATGTCATTAACCCCAGGTCATCGATGATCTTCTCCACCGCCGCCACCCCAGGCAGGGCATGAATCCATCGGGCATACCGTTGCAAGCGTTCAAAAGCTTCTGTAAATGCTACCAAAGTCTCTTCTTCCAAGCCTTCAGGAACACGGGTATGGAAACAAAATTCGCCGCCTGATTTGCGGAAATTGTACGACTGAATATCTGAAATACCGAACAGCTCCCCGCGTAACACGGCAACCAGCGCCACCGGATCATCGGGCCTGGAAATAGCGGTCAGACAATCATTCAGCAATGCCAGATCGCGGGTCTCGTTAAGCCCGGTACCCCCGGTCACCTCATGCGGGATTCCTCTTGCTCTGAGAGCCTCCGCATAAAGCGACAAGTGCTTACGTCCCCAGGTCACGATCAGAAAATCAGCGGGACGCGCCTTGGTGCCAATGCCAGCCTTTAGCTCGTTGGGAGTACGTGGCATCAAGGTTCCCTTGCGGACAGCATATTCGATCATTCCAGCAATCTGGTCCGCTTCCCAAGCGGCAATGGCCTCGGCCTGTGTGTAGTCCGGGGGTATCTCAATGACAGAAATGGGAGGACTTTTAGATTCAAGCTCAGGTATCCGCCCTGGACAAAGAGCCACATATTCCGGTGAGTAGGGATTACTGGGGCCAGCAAATTGATTTTGAAAAACACTGTTAACCCAATCCAGGATCGGGGGAACAGTCCGGAAATTGGTGGCAAGCTGCACTACTTTTCCATCCTGCTTTTCAATGATCCGCCGGACTTCATTGTAGGTCTCGATATCCGCGCGGCGGAAACGGTAAATCGATTGTTTGGGATCGCCCACCACGAATAATGAACCCGCCACTGGACGGCATTTCCGCCAATCGGATTCATTGGGATCGTTGGCGGTCAACAGCAGCATCACCTCGGCCTGGATCGGGTCGGTGTCCTGGAACTCATCCACCAAGACGTGTGTGAAGCGTTTACGGAAATAGCGCCGTATGTTCGGCTTGTTACACAGCAATCGTGCCGCAAAGAGCAGCAGATCCTGAAAATTCAGCAGCCCATTGTCTACCTTCAAATGCTGGTACTCCAGGGCTCCCTCCGCCAGAAGTCTCATTACAGTTTCATACCTGTATTCACGCCACTCGCGCAAGAGAGGCTTGGCTACATTCTCCGAAAAATCCTTCAACCGCTTTTCTTCTGCCTTGGCCAGTTCCTTATCCGGCCATTGCTTTTGAACAAGGTTTACCGGATGGAAGATTTCCAATAGATCCATGACCTCAGAGAGACGCGACAGATCTGTGTTGCGTAGGAAACGTGGAATCTTGCGATAGAGGGGAATCAGTTTGTCGTTACCCTCATCACCCTGGATCCTGGGAAGGATTTCCTCGATGTGGCGGACATACTCACAAATGCTGTCGACCGCTTGTTGGATATCTGGAGGTGGAGCAGACTTGGCGGGCCACTCCTCGACATCGGGATAGAGGACATAGGTTTCATAGGCGGATTGTAGATCGGAGATGGTGAGTCCCAGTTCATCGAGCTGATCCAAGAGCGGGTCTTTCCTGGCATGAAGAAGTTCCGCCATATTTCTCCAGGCTTGCTCGCGCAGGATGGCATCAGCCTCCTCCTCGAGCTCCTGGAATTCAAGGTCGACACCAGCCTCCACGGGACGTTCCCTCAAGAGTCTGCCGCAGAAGGAATGTATGGTGCCGATGAAGCACTGCTCGATCCGGGAGAGAGCCTCGGACAGCCGTGTCCTCTCTTCTCCCATGGCGGCTTCCGCCGCACGCTGGAGCTCGAGCATGAAGCGTCCATGCAGTTCAGCAGCGGCCTTGCGTGTGAAGGTGACCGCCGCGAGTGTCCCGATTCCACATTTCCCCTCGGCGAGCAATCGTACCATGCGTCCCACCATGCAAGTGGTCTTCCCGGTTCCAGCAGCCGCTTCCACGAGGAGCGTAGTATCCAGATCACGTAGGATGCTCTCCCTGGCAGCCTGATCTGGAAGCGGGGAATGAGGTGCCTCAGTCATTTTCAATCCCCCTCAGTGACCGCATCGGCTCCAGCTCCTCATTCCCCAGGTTCTTAAGTTTATCCCAGCTGCGGAGATTGCTGTCCACAATGGGAGAACAGACCCTACGGTAGTCACAGTAACGACAATCATTTTCATTATCAGTTCCCAGGAAGGCCCCATTTGCAGCAATCTGGCACAGCATCTGAATGACGTATTTTCCATCACTCAAATCCTCAGGCTTCCAGGTGATCCGGTTTCCACGAGCTCTCCTGCCCGGAAAGAAGAAACCAAAACCATCCACTTCCTCTTTTAGAACACTCTGGACCATTTCGATATACAGCGTATGTTGAATTAGGCGGCCCTGTTTATAGGGCATATCCTTCTCCGTGTAGGGGTAATCCGAGCCGGTCTTGTAGTCCCAAATCAGAATCTTTCCCTGTGGAGTCCTGTCGATCCGGTCAATCCGTCCACACACCCGGAAGGAGGCCCCATTGGGAAGGGTGACCAGGACTGGCCCGGAGGTATCCAAATCCGTGGAAGGGTCTTGTGAGTTCATTCCCAGGGAGGCCTCGAGATAGAGCGGAATTCCCTCGTCTGCATATTTTTCTTCCTCAGTTAAGAATACACGGACTACAGTCTCAAACTCTCGTCTTTGTTTGACATAAGCAGCCTCATTGAACGGGGGAATGAGTTTCCGCACTTGAGTAAGGTGCTTGTCCAGGATCCCATGTATAACTTTCCAATCCCTTTGGAGGCTAGGTTTCCTCCCAGTGCCAACAAAGCCCGCCATAAACTCACGGAAAATCTCATGGAGGAGGTTTCCAGCGGCCAAGGTGTCGAGCCAGACATCCGGATCCAGAGCGGTCTCCTCTGGCGGCTCGATATGCAGCACATAGCGGAAAAAGTAAGCCAGCGGACACCTTCCAATCAATTGGAGTCTGTTGGCCGACAGCACAGGACCTGTTGGTTCGCGGGGATCGAGTCCGTCATGAGGGCCTATCAAGCCATCGTATTCAGTCACCTGACCGCTTTCACGGGCTGAAATGGCGTGGTGGCCTCTATCGAAATGGAGGAAGCGGGATCCCACTACATTCCCCAGGTCAAGATTCTCTGGTTTTGAGGTTAGTTGGTAAAGCCACCACTCGGTTTCGAGCAGGCACCGGCCCGGAGTGGATGGCGCGAAGGAGATGGTCTCGATTCTGGTTGCGGCATTTCCATTCCCGCGCTGGTTCCACAAGGCCACGAGCATGGGGGAAGGGAACAGGTCACGATCCTGGATGAGATCACGGCAGGGGTAACTCAAAGTCACTTTACCCCTCAGACGTCCAAGCAGACGATGAAAACTCTCAACACGTTCCCGTAACCGTCCAGCACTGGTGGATAACTCCCCGGAAATATTGTGCCTTTCGCCATCCAGTAGGAGAGGATCCTGCGAACCCCCACCCGGGAAACGCCCCTCATCCATACCAAGAATAAAGGTGTGCGGACGTCCCGAATGTCCCCCGCTGGAAAGACTCGATACATGCGTATGGCCGGGACGGGGACTGCTTCCCAGAAGCGGAGTTTCTTTCAATGAGCCCAGCCATTCACGGGCATCGAAGACAGTCCCTTTGTCCACGGCGTTGAGGAGGCCGATAACCTGATCGATTTCTTTATTGAACTCATTGAGCGCATACGCATCCAGCTCCCCCGCTGATCTCGCGCATGTTTCGAGGAATGTCTTGGCTGACCGGATGATCTCCAGTGGTGAAGCTCCCCTGTCAGGGCAGATCTCAAGGAGGCGTGAAACCATCTCTTTGAGGACCTCCAGAATCTCCCTGTCCCGATTGATCTGCCCAGAACGGTCTGGGAGAGGTTCCTCTTCTCTCGCCTGTCTTAGGGTCCTTACATACGGTTCATCCAGTGACTTGAGTTTCCATTCAATGGCTGGGAGGTAACGTTCCTTGCCATGGCCGATCGGGAGTGGCTGAAGGGCATCAGCCAAACGGGCAAAGGAGATCCCTTCTACTCGTGGATTGAGTAAACCATCCCGGATCATGCTGACTAAGACAGGTTGGTAGTATTGTTCCTGGTTTGTCCATTCCAGCCAGGCTGACAGAGCCTGGGAGGGACGTGAATACCGTGCCGGAATGCCCTCCGCGAAGGTCATTTTGAGCGTTGGTTCCTCTGTTTCGGTCTCCCTTCCCGTCTCTTGTGTGTCTGGCTTCAAACGTTCGGAAAACTCAAAGAGGAAGGGGATATAGGTACTGGGATCGGTGACCAGGATCTCAACTTCGTCGAGAGGGATCCCCTTCTCCAGGCAGCGGCGAATCACCTCTCGAACCTCATTAACCTCCCCTACCGCGCGGAAGAAGGACAGCTCAGGAATCCCCCCTGGAACATCGGCCTGAAGGACCCTCTTCTGTTCTGTTGGAATGGCTTTAATCAGCTGCCTCTCAAGTCCCATCCACTCCATGTCCTCTGGATAGGTCACAATCCCCAGCCCCTCTCGCAGGGAGGCATCCTCACTCAGCCGTGCCAAGGCGGTCCTCAGGATACCGGCCTCATCCACCAGTTTTCCTGTTCTTAGTTCCTCCTCATAAACTGTGAGTAGCTGTGCGATCTCTCGTCCCTTGGTCTCCACCTCGAAATCCTGGGGATTGATCTCCTTGCTTGTTTTTCCAGCCAGCCGGATCTGCAGAAGGGTATGGTGAAGTCTTTTGAAGAAGCGTGTACCTGGCTGCACCAGTTCCAGGTATCCCTCCAAAGTGGATCTGCATTGAGTCCAGACTCGTTCCATGAGGAAAAGAGCCGCCAGACGGGAAAGTGGGTTGAGTCCGTTCTTTAGAAGCTCCGGGCCCGCAAGGTCCATCGCCAACCCCCGGAGGGTCTTGATCTGGACATTGATGACTGGTTGACCTGAACGCGCCACCGATTCCAGCCATTGGTGGCCGGTACGCAGGTTAGGGACAAGGAGACATTTCTCCTCGAAGAGATGGTCCCGGCACAATCTGCTCAATTCGTCGAGAAACTGGTTCATGCGGATACCATAGATCAGAGGTGTGACAATCCCAAGTTCTCTCTCCCCTCATCGCAATGCCTTGAAAAAATCCTCCTGCAGCTCGCCCCATTGGTTAAGTACTTTCCAGCTCCTGTTTTGGCCTCATAGTCCTGATTCTTTTCACTCTTTCCTTAATCGATTTATCTGATAAATGGTTATCGAATTTCTAGGTTGACAGAAATTTATCCTATGTATAACTTTCCCAAGGTTCTGTTTCCATGTGAACCCCTGATAAACTGCATCTTTCTGACTTACAAATGGCGGTTCTCAATAATTCCCCCAAAATGTTCTTCTTCAGCTGGGGTTCTCCACGCTGCTTATTCTCTTAGGAGGCATGTCTCAAGATCACCATGAAATCTATCTGCAAATTCGCCATTCCAGCCATAGTTTTAGGATGTTTCCTGAATCCAATTGCCCTCTGGGGGAGTGTCCCAAATCAGGTCTTGTTGTCTGGTACATTGACTGATCGTATTGGCAATCCAGTAGTGGGAACCATG
>CAZORO010000354.1:0-6118 GCA_964581845.1 uncultured bacterium | reverse complement strand
TCACCGTCTCTCGCTGAAGTTCGAACTCAACGGGCGCTGTTATGATACCAAGGAGTCCGCGTTTCTCAGCCTCGGTGAACTCCAGGACTTCTTCTGGAAATTCACCCCACAACGCAAGTATGAGATCGACCACCTGACACTGGAGGAACAACCAGTCACCAGCTCCGATCCGGAACTTGCGCCGGAAACTGCCCGTGTAACCCTCTCATTGATCCCCACTCCCTATTGGCGTGTGCTCTGGCAACGTCTCATGAAGAACTACCTGGAGGTGTTCCGGTGGGTTCCCTATTCCACCTACACCTGGGTCACCATCAAGATCACCTTCCTGAATATCCTGGGTCAGCTGCTGGCCTGCTCAATCGTGGCTTTCGCCTTCGCCAGGCTGGTTTTCCCTGGCCGTGATACGCTGTTCATCCTCATGCTGGCCACCATGATGCTTCCCCCCCAGGTGACTATGATCCCCCAATTCGTTTTGTTCTCCAAATTGGGGACCTACAACACCCTTTTCCCATTGACGATCATGTCCTTCGCCGGCGCACCCTTTTTCATCTTTCTCATGCGTCAGTTTTATATGAGCATTCCCCGGGATCTTACCGAGGCCGCCAAGATCGATGGTTGCGGATATTTCACCATTTACTGGAGAATCATGCTCCCGCTGGTTAAGCCTGCTCTGGCCGCCATCGCTATCTTCCAGTTTCAAAACTCCTGGAATGAGTTCCTGCAACCCCTGATCTACATCACCGATGACGACAAGACCCCTATATCGGTAGGACTTTTTATGTTCCGTCAAGCACAGGGAGGCCAATGGGCCGAGCTCATGGCGGCCTCATCGATGATGACTTTGCCAATCATTTTCTTGTTCTTCTTCACTCAAAGGTACTTTATCCAGGGTGTCACTTTGACTGGTTTGAAGGGATAACGCCACTTCTTGCTGGCTTTCAGTTCCCTGGGGAATGTCTTGGCAAAAAGATACAAGATAGAGAATTCTGGGATGTAATTTATGAATCATTCGTGTTATCGTTAGTCTTCTGGTGGGGGTTTTTTTAGGGAATGGGGGAGGCATAGGGCTTTCATGACTTTGGAGGTGGGAGCATGTGCCGGAGGTGGGTTGTTGGGTGTATCGCCGCGTTTATAGTGGGATTGCTGTTACCGGGATGGAGCTCCGCGGAACAGCCTGATTGGCCGGATTACCTGAAGAAAACCAAAAAACCGAACGAGTTTGTTGAGTGGGGATGGGATTTCCGTCTGCGCAATGAGCGCTTTCCGGATGCAATAGACCGCAATCCTTACACTCAAGAACCGATCCGTGAATGGTACCGCCTACGTTCGCGTCTCTTCGCCGACTTCAAGCTGATGGAGGACATGAAGTTGAAGACACGCATTGTGAATGAAAGCCGTCCGATCGAATCGCCCGACCATTACCGGTCAGCGAATCCCTACGACAGATACGATCACACCGATGAGTTCCTCTTCGACAACCTGTATCTGGAGTTCAAGACTCAATGCTCGGTTCCGATCACCTGGCGTATAGGCCGGCAAGACATTATGGCATTGCCCGGAAACTCTGGTCCCAATGGGGTCGGTTTCGGCAATGGATTCATCTTCATGGACGGTACTCCTAATGACGGGTCCCGCGCTTTCTTCTTTGACGCCGCACGAGCCACATTGGATCTCGAGCAGTGGTGTCCGGATACCAGCCTCGATTTAATTTATATCAACAACCAGTCCTATGCCCATGACCACATTAACGATATTGCTCTGAACAACAATGTACGCATTGATTACTGGGACAGTGAGGCTTTTGTTGCCTATTTCAAAAATGCTTCTTGGGTTCCTGGTCACCAGATCGATGCGTACTACATCTACAAGATCGAGGATCAAGTTCTGAGGGAGAGTTGGGAGTCCTCTACCCGCCCCGGAAGCAACTTTAACAATGTCGGATTGCGTTACACCGGACCACTCTGGGATGGAGCGAAATATGAGCTGGAAGGTGTCGCGCAATGGGGCAACAAAGATAATCACGAGTTGCGTGCCTTCGCCAGCCAGGAAGCCATCGTGCAATCTTTTGATAATTGCCTGTACAAACCCAAATCACGGCTTTATCACGTCTTCATGTCGGGTGACGATCCGAACACCTCGACCATAGAAGCATTTGAGCCGATTTATGGACGTTGGCCAGCTTGGGGCGAGTGCATCGGCTACATGGGTGGACCAGAAGATGGAGTTTATTACTTCACGAACATGCACATTCTTGGTTACCAGATTGATATGGTACCAAGGGAGAACTGGGTTCTTACGGGAGTCATGCAAGCCCTCTGGGCCGATGAGAACACTTACTGGTCTCGTCCTGGATTTAGTGACAATGGCAAATACCGCGGCTTGAATCCACAGGTGAAGCTGGCCTGGAATCCGACCAAGTATCTTAGTATGCATATCCTTTACGAGTGGTTCCTGGAGGGAGATTACATGGATTATCCCGCGGATCGAGCTGATTACAGCTTCTTCCGGACCGAGATGTTGGTGAAGTTCTAAGGATCTGATTCGTATCAAGACTGATTGGCGTTGTCATTCGCCAAGGTTAATCTTGCAGACGGCCCAGGAGTTCGGCTCCTGGGCCATTTTTTTCGGGGTTCCTCTGATTCTTCTGACCTTCCCGTGATTCAAAAGACTCCCCAGAGGAGCGAATTCATCCACCTTGGGAAACCAATGTGAATGAATTCGCTACCCCACCAGTTGAAGCTCCTCCGCCACAAATCCCGCCAGGGGAGCGATGGTTTCCCGGTCAAGCGCGAACGTAAGGCCTGCTGTTGCGAACAGGTCTGGAAGGGGACGGCTGCCACCCAAGGCCAGGGCCTTTCGGTAATCACCGACCGCAGCTTCCTTATCACTCCTTGAACGTAACCACAGTTGCAGAGCCCCGAGCTGAGCGATGCCATATTCAATGTAATAAAAGGGGTGTGTGAAGACGTGAAGTTGGCGGTGCCAGAGATGCTCATGGGCATCCTCGTAGCCGGCCCAGTCCACCGGCGGCCCGAAGCGTTGACGGATTTCCAACCAGGCCGAATTCCGCTCCTCCCGCTTGTGTCCCGGATGAAGATAGACCCAGTGTTGGAAGGTATCGATAGTGGCAATCCAGGCGAGTGTCTGAAGAATGTCTTGCAGGTGGCTCTCATGTGAACGCGCCGCCTCATCGGGTGAGTAGAACTCCCCGATATGCGTCAGGCTGAGGAGCTCCATCCCCATCGAGGCCACCTCGCAGAATTCGATGGGAGCAGAACGGTAAGCCACGAGGGGATCCTGTCTCGATGCGAAGGTATGGAAGGCATGGCCCCCCTCATGCAGGAGCGTGAAGAGGTCACTATCCGTTCCCGCCGCGTTCATGAAGATGAAGGGAAGCCGGATCTCATCCAGGGTTGCCTGGTATCCACCAGGGGCTTTGCCTTTGCGGCTAAGAAGATCGAGCAATCCCTTGGATTCCATGCTCTCAAATTGGCCACCCAACTCACGGTCGATCTGGTGGAAGATTCTCCGGCAACCCTCTGAGAGACGTTCTCCATTCTCAAAGGGACGAAGAGGAGGGCGGCCTTTCGGATCCACTTGCAGGTCCCAAGGGCGTAGAACCTCAAGGCCCAGATCCAGGCGGCGCCGTTGGGCAAGCTGGTGGATCAGCGGAACAACCTCTTGCTCTATGGCATTGTGGAATTGAACACATTGGGCGGGAGTGTAGTCGAAACGTCCGAGGGCTTGATGCTGGTAATCCCGGTAGTTCTCGAAACCGGCATTACGTGCGATCTGGTGACGAACCTCGATCATCTGGTCATAAAGGGAGTCGAGAGTTTCCTGCTCCTGGAGGTACCTTCCGGCCACAGTCTCCCAAGCGGACTGACGCAATGATCGATCGGTCTCCTCCAGATACTTGCGCATTTGGGGCAGAGTCTTCTCCTCGCCCTGGAAGAACACTGTCATGCCACCGCACACCTTCTCGTATTTCTGGCGCAACCGGTCATCCTCGGTTTCCAAGGGAACATTCTCCTCGCGGAACAGGCGGACCTCATTCTCCAGAGTCCGTGTGAAGACATGGTACCGTTGGGGATCGAGCTCATGCCGCGACGGAGTCTCCAGAAACTTGCGGTTCAAACGGTCCCAGTAAGGTTTCAGCCTTGGCTTAATTTCCTCGATGAAAGCCAAGTGAGCCTTCTCAATCTCCGCGTCATCGGTCTGACGGGTCATGGCGATCTCACGCCTGGAGCCTTCTTCATATAAACACGCCTGAACCTCGGAGAGATCGAGTAACCAGGTTTCAAGGTCCTGAACCGTGTGGAGCTGTCTCTCACAAAGGCCCACCAAGAGTGGCTCGATCTCACTCCAGTCTCCCAAATCGATCTGAGAGGAGACAAATTTGCGTAGGAACTCCCCTGAATCACGGGCAGGTAATATGGGATTCATAATAAAAGCCTCCAGGCAATGTGTCATAGATAGAGAAAACTTATAACGACTGTCTGGGAATCAGGCTTGTTATGCAAGACCAGCGGGTGGAGTAGCGATTTCAATCGCATGGATTGAAAGGACTGAATCTCCTGGGGCGAGATGCTCCCCGCCCCAGGTGGATGATCCTGTTTTTCAGTTCAAAAGATGGGCATTGTCATCCTCATAAGGACTTCCTGGCCCAAAGGCATAAATATCGCCGAATGAAGTGGTTCCATTCGTCGGTGAGTAGATCTGAGGGCATCCCCAAGCTGTGGCATCACAGGCATCCGGACCGGAGCTGTAATAGATGTAGCCACAGTGTTTCGCATTCTGCACAAAGGCCTCGGAAACGATAACATTCCCCCCCGCTGCATTCCTAATCGAAGCCAATGGAGGAGTGAGTGACGCTCCTGACCTTAAGCTTGCATAACCGCGAGTGATACGAATGACGGTGTAAGGTGGATTGATGATTTTTGCTCCCCTCCACCAGGCAGTGATCTCGAAACCATCACCAAAAGGATCAGTAGGCCAAGTCTGGATGTACTTGGTCGGTGTGGTTAAGCCAGGGGCAGTCCATCCCCACCATCTCCAGTTCTGCGGATCATTCTTGGGTAGCCAGTTTGATCCATCGGCGGAAGCGGCAATTGGTTCATGCCCCTTCCAATCCGCCTTGTAGGCCTCCGTGGCCGTTACCAGACTTTTTGTCTCCGCCGCGGCCTTGGTGACCTTGGCGCGGATCTGGGCCTCCAGAAAATTGGGCAGCGCGATGGCGATGAGGATGAGGATGATCGCGATAACGATCAACAATTCGATCAGGGTAAAGCCTTTCCATGTATGCTGTTTTTGGTTTTTAAACATGGGTTTGAGCCAACCTCCTATTGTTAACCTGGAGCCGCGGGATGCCGCGGATTCTCGTTTGGAATGCCAGGTTTCAGGGGCCATAAATAATGATATCCCCATATGAAAGAGTTCCGTTAGTCGGGCTGTAAAGCCTGGGGTAATCGTTGTCAAACCATTGATCTGGTCCGGAATCGCGGAGATTCCACTGCCGGGAGGGTGTCCAGCCAAGGTCCCTCCTGGGACCAAACCAAGCCGCCTCATAGCAACTACCCGCATCGGGCTTGGCGTAATAATCACCACCGCCCCTCGATCCCTTGGTGGTGAAAGAGGCATAGGGAAGGGGTTTGAGGAAGGCGACAGGGGTAGTCAATAGCCTCAACCCCCATCGTACGGTAATGTTGATCACATTTGCCGGTTCTTTATAAATCTCGATTCGCTGATGATAGGTCGGGGGGTATTTCCGGAAGATTTGCCAATAGGATTCCAAAGCGGTATAGAGACTCTTATGTTCGGCCTTGATCTTGGTCACCAGAGCACGGGTTCTCGCCTCCATGAAGTTGGGGAGCGCAATGGCGATCAGGATCAGGATGATGGCGATCACTATCAGCAGTTCGATCAAGGTGAATCCCCAGCGGGAACCGTTCTTGCAGCAACGGATACTTTTCATGTGAGTCTCCTTGGTTGGCCGGGTTTGACCACCGATTAGCTTGAGCCAATAGTAAAGGGTTATGCTTTTTCTTTCCCCCCGCCCCAACCCTCCCCCGCAAGGGGAGAGGGAGAACATGCCCCCTCCCCCCTTGCGGGGGAGGGT
>CAZORO010000353.1:3140-6199 GCA_964581845.1 uncultured bacterium | reverse complement strand
GCACCCTGGCGGGTGGATCTTCCTCCTCTGGCGGCAGGCCCCCACCGCATCGTCATCCGTGTGGCCAACACGCTAGCCAATGAACTGACCTCCCAGCGTGTGGTGGATCTGTGGGCTCAAAAGAAAGGGGATGGTTGGGCCAGTCCTTACCATGCCCGGGCTTTCGAGTTTGAAAAGGAATCCCGGGGAGGTGGACTCCAGGGGCCGGTGGTATTGGAGCGATATAAGGTTGATTACTGAGCCCCTAACTATCAACAATTGGCCTCTTTCTGGAGTTTTTCATTGACCCTCCGTTTCTAGAGTGGTATACTTTTTATTGCATCAGGGAGTTGTTCCCTCAGCTCTGAACCTTCTATTTTTGCGACGCGTTTCTTTTTCTCTTTTTATTTTTTCTTGATCTCGTAAATGACAGTCGAATCAGGCCCTTGGCCTGCCAGAAAATATACTGGTTCCTGGAGGCTACAATGAAGAAGTCTGTCTATGAGAACTGTCATCACCAACTGAGATTTCCAAAAATATGCCACCTTTGTCAGATGAGCCTTGTCATACTGCTTCTTTCTTCCCTTCCCTGCACGGCCCGAGTACCTCTGGATGCGGTCATCAACTTTGACGTCACCCCATCAGGAAAAGAGATTGCTAACGACACCCCCGTCGATAGTCTGTATGCGTCTTATGGGGTTAATTTCTCTTCACGGGGACCTAGCGCAGACAAATCAGTATATGCCCGCGACTACCTTCCCCCAAACTATACACCGGATACACCTCCCAACATACAAACACTTTTCAAGGCTCCCACTGCAACTAACTTCGATGATGCGCATGGCAAGATTATCGCTGAGTTCTCACCACCGGTGGCTGAGGTGAGCGTGGTCGTCATCCCTATAAACGAAAAGGGAATGCCCTATCTTCGGGCATATAATGCCTCCGGGAAGCTTATCGACAGCGATGAGCGCCAAACGACTCCCGTCACACGCAAGACTCTCCTCAAAGTTTCAGTTGATTCAAACAGTATTGCCTGGGTGGAGTATTCAGCCCTGGAGAAGGGGAGCATGGTGATGTTCGACACCCTCTCCCTGCATCGCATGTCGACTTCGGTTACTTACACTGATCCGATCTGGGTGGATGACGACAATGTCACCGGCACCGAGAATGGCACATCGACATTTCCCTTCAACACAATTGCCGAAGCAATGAATGTAGCAACCACTCATACTATTCGTGTCCGGGCTGGCACTTACAACGAGGATGTCTTCATGAAGGATGGGGTGAAACTTCTCGGAGGGGGAGCGGTCAATACGATCATCGATGGTATCTCAACCACTGTCCGGTGTATTGGCGTGGGTCCCCAATCGCTTATCGCCGGATTCACGCTGACGGGAGCTGAATTGGGGATCTATTGCGCCGCTTCCTCGCCTCTTATCCACGACAATGTGATCACCCACATGGAGGACGCATCGCTTGGGTCGGATGGGATCCGGCTGGATGATTCATCCCCCATCATCCAGAATAACGTCATTTCTCATGTCGATGGTATGGGTATTCGAGGACAGGGGAATAGTGCTCCGAGGATCATCAACAACACAATTTACGACTATGGTTATTATGCCGGCATTTCATTCGCGGCGTTGAATATCGGAACTGTCACTCCGACCATCATGAACAACATCATAATGCGTGGAAATAATGAGCCTGTTGGTGGAATTCTTTGGAAACTGCCCTGCTCTCCGATCATCGCCTATAACGATGTATTCGATCCGGCGGATGTGACTGCCGGAGGTTCGTATTATGCTTATCATGATGGTGCCGGTTGGCATGAGGCTTCCGGTGGTCCGGGCGCCATTTCCGAGGATCCCTCTTTCCTGGATGTTGCTAATGACAATTTCTACCTCAAACCAGATTCACCCTGCATTGATGCTGGACATCCCGCAGCTGAGTACAATGACACGGATGGTTCCCGGAATGACATGGGGGCTTATGGCGGCCATCCCTTTAACCTGGGAGGGAGTGGTCATCCGGGGAGTGGCTTTATCTTCACCTCGATTGGAAAAGTCCCGGTTACTGAAATCGATCAGAATAGCGCATCTTTGACCTATGGACTGGTGAATGTTTCGGCCACCACCGCCGCGGATTATCATATCCCCCAATATGTCGATTCACCCCTGGGCGGAGAACTGTGGATCCGTGGGCTTTTCGGGGCCGCTGATCCTGTTGATTATTACCAGATCCTCATTACTCCCGAGGGCGCCCCTGCACCAACCCCACTGAATAATGGACTCTACAAACTCCATTTTACCATCCATCTTGATGGCACGGTCGATACCACCACAGTCCAGATGGGACCGCAGACCATTGGCGGGGTATCGCACCTTTATCAACTCAACAAGGAAGGAACTTGGAGCGAGGAGGATCTGCGCATTGTCTGGAACACGACAGGACTGAATGGACGTTACCGGCTGGATTACACCGCTTATCGGCGTACCGGCCCGGACTCCGTCGTTCCCGTGTCTTTACCCCCCAATGAACTGGATCATCTGGTAATCCACCTCGACAACACACCCATGCAGTTGCGTATCAACAATATCATGTATGATGACCACACCAACATCATCGAGTGCGAGGAGATCCGTTTCCCGCACAACGGCAGTTCCAACCTTATCTTCAACATCACGGCATTTCACCCCAACGGGTTCATGAACTACTACTCCCTCACCTGCGCCTGGGGCCATAACCACTATGGTGGCAGTTTTACTTATGATCAGTATGTGGGCTCCCATGATTCTCCACCACCTCTCTGGGCAGGAGTTCAGGATTTTGAACTCTCGGCCCGCCAGCCTGTTGGAATCGATGGAGAACTCGTTCCCTGGGAGGACTGTGCCTATGCCTTCCATCTCTCCGGCGGGACACGTGCTACCAACGGAAACTGGTATCTTCAGGCTTGGACAGTCACCGACCTCCATGCAGTGGAAACCATCGCTCTCAAGTCAGACAGGGCGGCGATCAACCTTCCCTGTGCGGCCTGTCCTGATCCGCTTCCCGCAACCTCAGAGGGAGCATTCGAC
>CAZORO010000353.1:0-3130 GCA_964581845.1 uncultured bacterium | reverse complement strand
GTTCCAGAATTGATCCCTCCACCTGAAATGCCGCCGGTTGCGGCGAAATCCAGCGGGAAAGTGGTACCAGGAGATACGGTCTGGGTGGATGATGATGCAGGAGGATATCAAGACGGGACTGAGCAGCACCCCTTCAGCTCCATCAACACAGCGATAAACACGGCTGTCGCCGGTTCGCAATCCGTACGAGTGCTTCCTGGTTCATACGTGCAGAATGTGGTGATGCGTGATGGGGTCAACCTGATCGGCTCGGGAGCAGACGCCACCGTGATTGATCCGGTTTCCAATGGCACTGGAGTCTCCTGCATCAATATCGGAGCGAATACAGTTCTGATGGGTTTCACTGTACGGGGTTGTGACCTTGGAATCTACTGTTCCGGATCAAACCTGATGATTCGTGAAAATTTCATCTTCAACATGGAAATTACATCTCTCGCGGCTGATGGAATCCGGATGGATAACTCTTCCCCCATTATCCAGAATAACGTCATTTCAAATGTGGGTGGCATGGGAATCCGCGCCCAAGGGAACTGCATCCCAACCATCGAGAATAACACCATCTACAACTATCATTACTACGCGGCGATCTCCTTCGCCGCGCTGAACATCGGGGCGGGATCACCCGTCATCAAGAATAACATCATTGTACGCGGTAATTTATCTCCCGTGGGTGGAATCCTTTGGCGGTTACCCTGTACCCCGGTCGTCAGCTATAACGACGTGGTGGACCCAGCGAATGTCACCGGTGGGGGTTCTTATTACGCCGAACACAATACGGTGACATGGAGCGAGGTATCGGGTGGTTTGGGCGCCATTTCCCTCGATCCGAGGTTTGTGGATATAAATCACTGGGACTTCCACCTGACTCAAGTTTCCCCGTGTATTGATGCCGGTGATCCAGCCGCTCAATACAACGACCTGGATGGTTCCCGCAACGACATGGGTGCCTTTGGAGGGCAGCGGCTTGATCCCAGCGAGTCGTCGCATATGGGTTCTGGGTTCATTTTTACGGGCATCGGAAATGTTCCCATTACTCTACTTGTCAAAAACCCCGGCGATCCATCATTCGGGTTGTTAAGAGTAGATGGCGTTTCGGCGGATCAATTCCATATCCCGGGTTACTGGGATTCGCCTTTGGGTGGTTATCTCTGGCTGAAAGGTCTCTTCGGGGCTTCGGACAATGTCGATTACTATCAGATTCTCGCCGCGCCTTATGGAACCTCGGCCACGGAAACGCTGACTGATCCTCTCGCCAAAACTCGTTTCACCATCAACCCCGATGGGACTGTCACGCGGACACGAGTGCAAATGGGCCCTCAAACCGTGGGTGGAGTACCCAATGTCTACCTGCTGAACAAGAACGGGTATTGGACCTTTACCGATCTACGGCATATCTGGAATACAACCGGTCTCAACGGAAAGTACTCCGTCTCCTACCGTGGCTACCACCAACTCGGTGATGGCAGCCTGGTGGAGGTTCCTCTTCCACGCAACGAACTCGACCATTTTGTCATCGATATCAACAACACACCTGCCCAAGCCCGTATTGAACAAATCGCCTATGACGATGGAACCCCTATTGCGGAGTGCGCGAAGATTGTTCTACCCCACAATGGAAGTAACGCTCTGGCATTCACCATCACGGGCTGGCACCCGGAGGGATACTTGAGGTATTACCTTCTCAACTGCATCTATGGAAATAACAATTATGGTGGCCAGTTTATTTATGATCAATATCAGTTTTATCATGAGTACCCCCCTCCCATCTGGCAAGGAATCCAAAGCCAAACCATATATGCCTCTCCCTATGACTCGCTCGGTCATGAGGTGCCATGGCACACTTGCGCTTACCGCTTCCGCATGGAGGCCTCGACACGTGTAACCGATGGCTTCTCTTACCTCTATTGGGCCGCCGATGAGGTCTATCAATCGGTGGTGACAGGAACCGGTATGTATGATGTAGCCCCCATGTACGGGGATGGAGAGGTGGACTCCGAGGACCTGATGCTGATGCTGCAGCGGATTAAGTATCGGAGGCTTGAACCATTCAGACTGTTCGACTTCAATCGTTTCTGGCAGCCAGGACGTTGAAACGAATGGCCATTTGTGTTCTGAAGCGGGAGTGCATTGCTTGAATAAGGCTAAGGCAAATGAGCCACTATAAGAACGGCTCCCCCCGCACAGAGAGACCTTCATCCCCGGCCCGCTATTGAGTGGGCCGGGGATAAGGAGAACCTGTTAAAAAAAATCAAAGAGACATTGTCTCCCCTCCGCCGCCAGGTAGAAGGTAACAAACATTCTCTATTCCCACAAATGCCGCAGGAAGTCTTCGCGTGACAGCATGATTCCCTCAAGAGTTGGGAACAGATCCAAGCAGTTGAGCAGATCATCCACCTGGATATCCTCCCCCAGGCCATCCCGGTATTGCCGTCCACACATGAAGAAGTGTTCGACCCGGCTGTACAGAGCAACGTCAGCCTTCCTTGTACGAAAGTCCGTCTCTTGCCACCCATTCCAGGGAACCGTGAACCAGCGGCTCGCACATTGGAAAGGAAATTCAGCCGGGTGGTAACGGAAACGGAGCCGCCAGTGGTAGGGGGTGTCTGGGATGAGATGAGTGATGGTCGCGCTGGCATTGGTGACATCATAACTGGTGACCATGGTCCCCGTGCCATTGAAAGAAATTCCAAGGGGTTTCACCTCGCATTCCAGGGCAATCCGCTTGCCCCCAAAGGGACTGGATTTGCGAGCCGCGAGATGAATCGAGGAGTATGTATCCGAAAGCCCCAGATGACTGACCGGACCGAAATTTTCAACGGTACGTTGACGAGGAACTACAGGAGCTCCCCGTCCCCGGTTTCCATAACTTAGAAAGGCGGCTCCCTCGCCTGGGAGCGTATACTGGTAGTTGATGGCGCCAGCAATCACATCCGCATATCCATCGCCATTCACATCTCCCGCAGTACCAACCGAATAGCCAAGAAGCGCGGCATCTTTTTCACCCTCGGCTGACCAGTTGGGTACGAGGCCCAAACCACCGCGCGAGCCATGGAATACATAAACACGGCCTTCATCGGAGTTCCCTCCATTGTATGAATCCGCGCCTATCACCACATCCGCGAATCCATCT
>CAZORO010000352.1:0-6207 GCA_964581845.1 uncultured bacterium | reverse complement strand
AGTATGTGCTCGGGACTCGATGACTGTTTCGGAATGCTGCTGGAGAAACTCAAGGCCAAGGGCCTCGATCACAACACCATCGTGGTCTGCACCTCCGACCATGGAGATATGCTCGGTTCGCATGGACGTCCCGCCCCTAAGATGTTCCCCGAGGATGAATCGATCCGGGTTCCGCTGCTTCTGCGTCAACCCGGGAAAGTGGGCGCTGGTAAGACCTCCAATCTGTTGATGGGGACACTGGACCTCATGCCGACTCTGCTCGGACTCATGAACCTCAAGGGACCGGATGACCTTCATGGCTCCGACCTCTCCAAGGCGATCCTGTCCGGCAAGGAAGACACTGTCGAGTCGGTTCCGCTGTTCTATTACTCCGGCGCGCAACCCTGGGATAAGACCTGGTTTGGTGTCTACAAACATGGATACACCTATTCTTATGAGGTGGGCAGGAAGGATGCTGATAGCGACCTGAATGCTCTGTTTGATCACCAAAATGACCGCTGGCAACAGACCAATCTTTATGGATTGGAAAGTCAGAAATCCGTTCAAGTGCACCTGGATACCTTGACCCAGTCCTGGCTAGAGCGTTTCGGAGGAACCGAAATCGATGGGGAATGGCTGATGCGTGCATTTTTTGGGGATGAACGGGCACATCTTTATAGGAAGGGTGATACAGGGATATTGACGGGGAGGCCGATTGATTTGGTGAAGAGGGGGTGACCGATGTGCTGCGGGTGTACCACCTGGACCGTGGTTATGAACGGATTGAGGAGAAATTGGCCGGTTTAGGGGCGAAAATCCGGCGGGTGAAGACGAGGGGTGGGGTACCGGTATGAGGAGTGAGGGAATCCCCTTTCAAAACAAACACTTGACAGCCCAATCTCCTCAATATAAGATGCTACTTGGTTGGGTTAGTCATAAACTATATTTGGATTACCGATTTTCCTGTTTTTTTGATTCATTCTCTTGCCCCGCCTTTTAAGGCTAACCCGTGACAACATGCTCAGGAATCGAGGTGACAGGAAATGGTCCAGTCCACCACGCAAAGGGCATTTTCTAAAGGAACTTTCCGGTTTTTCTTAATCTTTACGCTCGAAGTGAGTGTGCTCATGGCGGTTCATGCGGCTTCCCAAGGAGATCAGCCTGCGATCATCTCCAATGTGGATGATGCAGATAAGAATAGCGACAACCAGGTCGATGCTAAAGATCTGATCCTTCTCCTCAAAGAGTGGCAAGATAAGAACCTTTCCTTTGGGGACATCCTTCCCTTAGGGGAGGATTGGCAGAAAGGAAGCAGGGAAGAATACGCCCCAGGGAAAATCTCGAAAGACAATCCCACGGCTACATATACGCAAACACTAACAGCCACAGCAACGCCAACGGAGACACCGATCATCCCCACAGGTTGGCAAGGTGATCCTTATGGATATATCCCTCCAACATTCTCTGGAGCTATTAACAAAGACGCGCTACCAGGTCCACCAATAGGAAAAGATATTGATGTGGCTTATATCGAACGAAGACCCAGAATCGATTTTGATGCCGCGCAACCTATGCCACAAGTCGGCTCTCAGGTCACCTTCCGAGCTCACATAAATAATCGGGGAACCCAAGAAGCTGGGACAGTGAACTTCCAGTGGTACATCAATGATTCTGAGGCGCCAGGACAAGGGGCTTCAGGATCGTTCAACCTAACCGGTAGCGGCAGCGATGTCATGAATACACACCACACCCAGGATTACACTGTCACATGGGTTAGCACTCCATTTGAAATTGGGGTTGAGTGTTGGCTCGAGAATGGTAGCGATCTCTATGAGGAAAACAATAGCGTAACAATCAACTCGCACTCACCGGGGATCGGTTGGTGGTCACACGAATCTTTCGCGCTCTATTTTTTGAGTTATCAACGGGATCTTGGAATCGGTTCCAACAGCATGGAGGATTATCTCCAAAGGATGTGCACCCACTGGAATTACTTCATGGAACGTTCGGTCTATCCATCTCTACCGAATGGAATTCCACAGAGGGTACACCTAGATTATGTTAAGGTGGTCCCAGATCCAGTCCTCCCAACTCCAACTCCAGCGTTTGGTAACTCTGCTGATGAATATTCTGGACAACCTCGTAATAAAACAGTCGATTTCATATGGGGAGGGCAGTACTCTGATGTATATGGGGGATTTGGTAATCGCTATAGTACGGCGATAACAAATATATTCTATTATACTAATAATACTGTTCATGAGATGCTGCATGCTTTCCTGGTGGACACCTATGGTTTCGATTGCCCTATGGGGGGTGCCCAACTTGTTTCAGCAATTGGCCCAACATCCACATCTTTGGTTTTGACAGGCAATCCAGACTATGTTGGCGTTCAGGGTTCGGAGGGTTATCTCAAGTCCATGATCGATAACGCGTACCTTCTGGGATCTGTCGTAAATGGTGAACTGATCTCCTCACCTTTGCGCGAGTATTCTGGAGGGAACACTACATTCTCGAGCCTTACTCGTGGTGTTTCTGGTACTTCAGCTCAGTCGCACTCGCAAAATAGTCTGCTCGTTCGAGCAGATTGTCGAATTGTGGATAATTCCCGTCTTGTTGCAGGCTCCCAAGATCTACCTTATATCTCTCAAGATAATCATGGTGCGCTGCTTCGCAAGAAGGAACAGATTGGAATCATGGGTGGAGATGTAGGAAGGGAGGCTTATATCCTTGGGTCGCTGGATTCCCTTGCATTCTCTTACCTGTACAACGGAGTTACTCGTAATCCTAAAAAAAATCGAAATGACAATGCGGCACTCACAGGTCTCTTTAGACAAAGTGATTATGATGCGCTGCCTGAAGGTGGATTGGGCTATTGGAAATATTGTTATGAGATACCTACAACGAACAAGATTCGTGTGATCGATGTAAATGGTCAACCGGTGCAGGGAGCCGACGTTGACATCTTTAATTCTGTACTACCTACTGATCAGTTTGGGGTTCCCAGACCCTATGCAAATGACTGGTATCCTGAGTACGTCGACGGGCAAGTGGATTTTTCAAATCTCACAAGCACAGATTCTAACGGTGAGATATCTCTTGATGCATCTCCTTTCGGCAACTACACATCTTCTTTTCCCCATCTCTACACAAAATACCGCAGTACAATTCTTTTGATTGCTAAAATTACAAAAGATTCAAATACGTTCTATGCGAATACTATTCTTCCCAAGTTAAGTGAATACTATTGGCGCAATCAAATTAACGGTACAAGTCATCCCGGGATTATACCACTTAAGGTGGATTGGGCTGAAGACATAAATGTTACTAAGGTTCTTACAGTTAACAACCAGACCAGCGAGACATCAATTGACACTCGTGGGAATCTCCACACGAATATAGATGGCATTAAATACAGCTGTGTCTGGGGAACTCCGCCGCTTCCCAATGTCGTTACAAATATCTTTGATGCAGACCAGCCTGGCTCGGTTCTCAGGTTAAAATATTCATCGGGTCACATTGTTTTTTCTTTGGATGCCAACCTCGCTCCTTGCCTGAGAGGAGCCGTCGTTGAGACTCACTCGTATCCTGGAGATTATGATCACATCATGCGGATCGTGAATGTATCCACAGGTAACACCATCGCAAACATGGATAAGAGTGGTTCAATAGTTTTAGAAGGTGATATGATTTCCAATGATTAAAAATGGTGGAGGTTACAAGCCATGTTGAAGCCTATCCATCTCTTTCTAGTGGTATCGCTATTTGGAAGTCAAGGAGCCTCTTGTATTGAAGTCAGTTTTGTTGGGACTTCTTCACTCCAAGCAATGGGGATCCCCATCGATCCGGGAAGTTCCGAAAATAATGCAACAGATATTATAGTCTCGGGCACGACTGCATATTTGACGACTTTCCATTCAGTAGAAGTTCTTGACATGGGTGATATCCAAAATCCGCATCGTCTTTCGTCAGTCATTTTGCCCGGCAGTATAGGTTATTCCAATAGGAGGATGGTCAAAGCGGGGAACCTCCTCTTTGTCTGTATGTTCGGTGAGGACGTGGCAGTCCTCAACGTGGAAGATAGATCGGCCCCCTTTCTCGCTTCCACAATACAAACCGAGGGAGAGGCCCGAGATATCGACGTCGGAGGACACATAGCGTATATCGCTGGCGGACCCAGTGGCCTTCTCGCAGTAGATATCATAAGCCCCTCCTCACCGGTCACCTTGGCTCAGATTACGGATTATGGAGGTGCCAGTGGCCTTAGAATAATTGACGATTATCTCTTTGTTAGCTTCAATAAAACACCTTACCAATTTGCCGTGTTCTCAGTCACCGCTGATATTCCAGTTTTCATTAACTCCATTCCACTCACGTTTATTGCTGGCAAGATAGAGTTCATTCCAGCGTCTACGCTATTCACTGAATCCCGCAGGTTTGTGGATATCAGCAATCCGGAGACACCAATGCTAAGGGAGGATCGAATATATGCTCTGGATTGGGGTCTTGAAGATAAAGATTTCATGACAGATGAACATTATATCTATTATACGGGTTCGGCTTCGGTTCCCGATGATCTTTATCTGGATGGTTTTTTCGTACTCGATGCCGTCAACCCAACACATGAAAGGGTGGGACAATGGTACCGTTTCGACTCTCTACAATTTCCAAGAATGGATCGAAGAGATAACCTTTTCTTCCTAGCTGAAGGAAGTTGGGGCCTAACCATTTTGAAAGTCGAAGAGGACTCTGAAGTCAAAGACACGCATTGGTGTCTCTATCAGTGAGTTGTCTTAAGAGGTGACTTGATAATGCTTGATTAAAAAGTAGAGGATGTAGAACATGGTGAAATATCTACCCCTGCTGTTCTTGTTGTTAATGTCTGATCTTCAAGATGAAAGATGTGTTGATGTTCAGCATATTGGAACGTATTCTCTGGAGAGTCTCGGAATACAACCTGGAACCTCGGACTTGCATGCGAAAAGTATTGTTGTCTCGGGAACTAACGGATATCTGGTAACCTATGATTCACTTGTGATATTAGATTTGAGTGATGATATGAATCCGTCAAGTCTTTCAAAGGTGATGCTTCCTAGTGGATTTGGTAGTCCTAATGGAGAGATGATTAGAGTTGGAAATATTCTCTATGTCTGTATGTCTGTCAAGAACGTGGTAGTGATTAACGTTGAAGACCAGGATGCCCCATATGTTTTGACCATAATAGAGACTTCAGGAGAAATATATGATATTGATGGAAGTGGACACATTGTCTATCTTGCTGGATCGGATGGCCTTCTGTCAGTGAATATTATAAATGCAGCATCACCTGAAATATTTTCTCAGATAAAGGACTTTGGGGGTGCTAGTGGCCTCAGGATAATTGGAGATTATCTTTATGTTAGCTTCAACAAGTATCCTTACCAGCTTACCGTTTTCTCTATCACCTCTGGGATACCAGTTTTCATTAACTCCATATCAATCACCAATATCGCAGGCACAATTGAATTCATTCCACCATTTATGTTATTCACAAGATCCTTCACGTTTGTGGATATCAGCAATCCAGAGATACCAAGAGTTAAGGAGGATCGAATCCCGCATCTGGATTATGGACTTGAGGTAGCAGACTTTTCAACAGACGAACGATACATCTATATTGTTGGTTCAGCGGCAATCCCCGATGACCTTTACATTGATGCATTCATGGCTCTAGATGCCATCAACCCTACACATGAGAAGGTGGGAGAGTGGCTGCGTTTCGGTTTCGACACACTTAGATTTTCTAGAATGGATCAAAGAGATAGTTTTTTCTTTATTGCAGATGGAATTCGAGGGCTGATAATCTTAAAAGTCGAGGATAACTCTGGAGTCAAAGACATGCATTGGTGTCTCTATCAATGATAAATCATTGATGACAAGGGGGTGGTGAATAGTGTTCCCACTCCATAAGATTAATAAAGGAGGGATCTTCAATGTTAATTTATTCAAAGAATCCCATTATTTCATTAGTAGCAGTAATTGTGATCCTAATCGCTTGGATTGTAAATGTCTCAGCTGACAATTAAACGCTTGAGATGAATGGAGACCTCAAGGTCAACACCTCCACTTCCCCCGGCACCCCCAACTTTATAACTGGCAACAATGGGGATGCGTATATCAAAGATCAGCTGGAAGTGGATGGGAGTGTTTCAGTGGATGGAGAAACATTTCGAGTGAATGCAACATCGA
>CAZORO010000351.1:0-6226 GCA_964581845.1 uncultured bacterium | reverse complement strand
CTGCGAGCAGCCGATTAAAAGTCTCTCCCCTTCCGTTGCGGGTTTTCCCTTTTAGGATCTGTGGAGAAGACCTTGACTTCATAGGGCTGCATGCGCAATACCAGCTCTCCTTTACGGACCACGGCTTTCTCCTCACCGTAGAGGAGATGAAGGGTTTTCCCATCCAAAGATTCCATTCCAGAGATGACCGTGGCCATGTGGCGCTCATTGTCTACGTTGACCACCATCACCAACCACTCTTCCCCATGGCACTTGGCCATGACCCTCACTCCACTTTTCTCCTCCGCCTTCGACTGGATCACTCCAGCCTGGACTCCCGAGACACTGGGCTTGGTGAGAAAGGGGTGCAATGCGGCGAGTTCACTTGTCAGCGCGTACAAGGACTGACGGAATTCGTTTGATTTGCAGTAGTCCGATCCCCAGTAAAGGATCCCCGAGGCCCCATGCACAATCGCGCTGTAGGCCATGTAACGGGATTCCGCGAAGACCGGGTAGGCCACCTCTGTGTGACCGTAGTATTCGCCGAGCTCATTCCATGAAAAGGCCTGGAGCACCATCCAAACAGGTTTTCCGCGGCCGATCTTCCGCCATTTCTCTGTGCCGAAACCGATGTGTTCGATGGCACGTTTATCCTCTCTGATGGGGTAGATGTCACAACCCGTGATATCAACCGAGTCCAGGTATTCACGTACCAAACGCACATCGCTGTCATTAGCCTCGTTGATCCAGATGGGGTGCCGTCCTGCATCCAAGCCTTGAATCATTTCGATCGCTGTACGCATCGCTGGGATGATCTTAGCCGCCTGTTCCTCGGAGTAGCGCTGTGCCAGTGTGGTTTGGCGCCACCATTCGTTGGAGGTGGGGTAGATCCCTTGGGTGCGGTGCAATCCGCTGTATGCAGTAAAGTTCCACACAACTTCATCGGGACCCTCCCAGACCGCCAATGCGGGGTGATCTTTGACACTCTCGACGGTTGCCCGAAGTTCACTGGTATGACCCTGTTGGAGAGCGAGCGGGAACACGCCGAGCATTCCCACCGAGGCCGCTCGGTCCAGATCCTCGCGGGTGTGGCAACGCACCAGGTTCACCCCTGAAGCGGCCATCTCATGCAAGGCGGTCTCTTCCTTGGGGAGCTCATAGAAACCGAGTGGAAACAAGGACTCTCCGTCCTTGTTCAGGTAGCCTTTGGGGGCTTGGCCGAAGGCTCCTTGCGTAGCGTCCAAGCAGAGACACACAACCACGAGAAGCGGCATTCTCATTGAGGAGAAGGAAAGATAAGACATGAGAGGTTCCTCCAACTAGAAATCTTCCCTGATCGCCATTCCGATCGTTTTTCTCTACCTCACTCACCCCTGTTCATCGGCGGAGGGGCCATAGATCGCCGGGACTGGAATCTCATTCAAACGCAGGTAGACCGTCAGCTGGCCACGGTGGTGAATGGCATGATTGAGGATCATGCTCCGGAGCACCGTGGCGCGAGGCAAATCGAAGATGAGGTTTCCATCTATTTTGAATCGCCAAGTTTGCAGTAGCTTCTCATCCGGTTGCCCCTTCATCAGTTCCTTGGCGGCGGCGTTGTGCTTATCGAATGTTTCCAGGAGTTCAGCCCGTGATGCCGCCAGGTAGGGCTGGAAATTCGCCATGCTAAGGTTGAAATCATCAGTTTCCAGGATCTCGCGGATCCAATCGGATGAGTCCGCCAGGTGCGAGGCCAGCTCCCCAAAAGTCATGGAACGCTCATGGGGTTTCCAGCCAAACTTCTCCTCGGGGATTCTTTCAAGAACCTTGCGGGTGTTCGCGGACTCCTGAGTGAACTCAAGGATGATCGAGTCGATGAGGGACATGGTAACCTCCTATATGAACTGGTTCTGTAGTCATCCAGAGGATGCCGCGGTTGAGCTACTCCCCTGTTTCGGGCATCATCCTAAATGATATGCTCTTCCGCTATAAGGCAGAAAAATGTCTCGTAAAAACACCGCCTCCAGAATCGTGAGGCTTTTGCTAAAAACTTTTGAACAAGGCGCTTCAGGGGGAGGCTGTTCGTGAATGTTTGAACGTTACCCCCTTCGGCGGTCTTCCCAAGCGTAGTATCTTCCCTTCGATTGGCCCGGCCATTTTCGCTGCTTTATGAAATGGCGCGGGTCCATGTTTCCATTTCTATGTGTCATGGAGGAATGATATGAGGTTGAATAGGCTGTTTGTCTTGGCATCCATGCTGGCATGGGTGTTTGTTGTCCCCGCTTTCGCCGAGGTCAAAGTCGCTTCGATCATCGGCGATAACATGGTTTTCCAGCAGAAAACCCAGATACCGGTATGGGGAACCGCCCGTCCGGGTGAAGAAGTTTCCGTCACCCTTGAGACCGAAACGGTGACCACCAAGGCCGGGAAGGATGGGAAATGGATGGTCCATCTCCAGCCGCGTGATGCCGGCGGACCATTCACCCTGATTGTCCGGGGCGAGAATATCCTCTCTTTCACACGTGTCCTGGTGGGTGAGGTGTGGGTTTGTTCTGGCCAGTCCAACATGGAGTTCGCGCTCAAGTCGGCTCGTGACGCGGAGCAGGAGATCGCCTCCGCCACCGACAAGATGATCCATGGGATCATCGTGACCAAGGCGGTCGCATCCGGGCCGCGCAAGGATTTCAAGGGTTCATGGACTGTCTTAAGCCCAGACACAGCGGGGGACTATTCGGCGGTCGCGTATTTCTTTGCACGGCACTTGCGTCAGGCTCTCAATGTCCCCGTGGGACTTGTTATGACCTACTGGGGCGGGACGCCGGCGGAATCCTGGACCTCCGCCGAGTTTCTCAAGGATGAACCCGACTTCGCCCCGCTCCTGGAGAGATGGGATGAGAAGATCAAGGCAGTTCCCAAACAACTGGATGAGTTCCAGAAATCTTTCTCCACCTGGAAACAGGCCTCACTCAAGGCAGAAAAAGAAGGTGCTCCCATCCCCGAGGCTCCCACGACGTCACCCGCATCGCCCAACCGGCCTCTATAATGCCATGATCTCCCCGCTCATCGATTTTCCGATCAAGGGAGCGATCTGGTATCAGGGCGAGAGCAATGCTGGACGCGCTTACCAGTATCGCAAACTCTTCCCGGCCATGATTCAAAGCTGGCGTAAAGCTTGGGGTGTAGGCGACTTCCCGTTCCTCTTTGTGCAGCTCGCGAACTTCACCGATACCTTCCCCGATCCACGTGACAACGAGTGGGCGGAACTGCGTGAGGCCCAGACCATGACCCTCTCCCTTCCCAACACCGGGATGGCGGTGATCATCGACATCGGCGAGGCCAAGGACATCCATCCGCGCAACAAGCAGGATGTCGGCAAGCGTCTGGGGCTTCAAGCCGAGAAGGTGGCTTATGGCCGAGATGTGATTGCCAGTGGCCCGATGTATGACTCGATGTCAGTTGAGGACAACAAGATCCGTGTGAAGTTCAAATTCGCGGATGGCCTGGCGGCTCAAGGTGGTGAGGGACTCAAGGGCTTCGCCATCGCCGGCGAGGACAAGAAGTTTGTGTGGGCGAATGCCCAGATCGAGGGGGACAGCGTGATTGTCTCCGCTGACTCAGTCGCCAAGCCGGTGGCGGTCCGCTATGCCTGGGATGCCAACCCGGTCTGTAACCTTTACAACGGCGCGGGACTTCCCGCTTGCCCGTTCCGGACCGATGACTGGCCGGGAATTACTGTAAACGCGAAGTAAGGACTCATTTCCCAACCTCACCCCTAAATCCCCTCTCCCACTGGGAGAGGGGACTTCGACCTCCCCCTTCTCCTTGTGATATCGCACGGATGCGTGCGATGGGGAGAAGGGGGTTGGGGGGATGAGCTCGGGGATGAGGTCGCCGCTAGACCGTGGTGAGTAGGGTGGGGCTTGCCCCACCGCTGGGGATTGGACATTTCCGAGTGGGTGGGGCTTGCCCCACCGTATTTGCCACGCAACCAATATCCCGCCATCGTTCCCTGGCCCGGCGGGGCAAGCCCCGCCCTACAGGCTTTCATAGGAATAACGGAGTGAAGCTATGCCTTAGCTTCCCCTTCCTTGCACGGTGGTGTCACCGGACAAGCGGGCGCGGCGGCATCCTCAGTCCGTTTGAACTTACTGAAGATGTCCACCCCCGTGGCGGTTTCGATCTGCTCGGCCAGCGAGATCGCCGCCGAAGGGATCTGGTTGATGAATCGTCCCACTCCATTGCCACCGCCGCTCGAGCTTCCCGTGTCGATCACGGTGACCTTGTCGATCGTGACCTTCCCGACTGTCTCCACCAGCATCTTGGTGATGTCAGGCAGCATATCGAGCATGAAGATACGCTCGCCTTCTTGTCCCGCGCTCTGATAGGTGGCGATCTTCTGACGCAGGATCTTTAGGGTTGCCTCACCATCCTGGATGATCGAGGCGGCGGCGCCGATGGCCTCGAGCTCCATGGCCTCCTTCTTGGCCTTGGCGGGTTCGATGATATCGGCGGTGAGTTTCTTCTGCTGCAGGATGATGCGTTCCTGTTCGACCTCTTGCTCGAACTGGACCTGGGCCTTTTCGCCCGCCACCAGCGCTTCCTTCTCCTTGATCACCGCACCCTTTTCGAGTTCGGCTTTGCGGACACGCAGGTTATTGTTCTCGACCGCGATGGTGGTATCCGCCTTGGCGCGGGTGACCTTGACCACCTGGTCGGCATCGATCAGGGACTGCTTGATGGTCTGGTCGGCCTTGGCGCGTGCCACCTCGGCCCGCTGCTTGGAGACAGCCTCAGTTTCCTCCGCTTCGGCGGTCTTGGTGGCCTCGGTTTTGCGCGCCGAGGATGTGGCCGCTGCCTGGGCGTTCTTGACCTCGAGCTCGGCATCGATCTGCGCGGTCTTGATCGCTTGCCCCGCGCGTGCCTTAGCAGTTTCGGCGCGTTGACGTGAGTTGGCCTCGGCCTCCTCAGCCTCGGCGGCACGTACTGCTTCGGCCTTGCGCGCTTCGGAGAGCACCTCGGCGGTCTTACGCCGTCCGATCGAGTCCAGGTACCCGGCCTCATCCGAAACGTTCTGAATCTTCAGGGTATCGAGATGAAGTCCCAGCATTTTCAGGTCGCTGTCGGCTTCATCGATCAGGCTCTGGGCGAACTTGAGCCGGTCCTCGTTGACTTCCTCGGGTGTCAGTGTCGCCAAGACGCCACGCAGGTTGCCCTCCAGGGTATCCTTGGCGATCTTGTGCACCTCGGCCTCGGGCATTCCGAGAAAGCGCTCGATCGCATTGCCCAGGGTCGGTTCCGTGGAATCGACCTTCACGTTGGCGATGGCCTCCACTCGTAGGGGAATACCCCCCTTGGAATATGCGTTCTGCACCGAGAGGGTGAGCGGGATGGTTTCTAGCGACATCCGTGCCGCCTTCTCGATGATCGGGATTCGTAAGGCTCTCCCGCCCCGGATGATGCGGTACCCCACCGAGCTCCCATCGGCCATCCGCCTTCTACGTCCCGACAGGATAATGACTTCATTGGGATGACAGATCAGCAGATAACGGCTGATGAAGACCATCAACACCAACACACACACCAGCGCGATGGCCGCAATTGTGAAGATCAAGATCGGCAGCTCTCCCATAATAACCCTTACCTCCTCTTAACGAATGAAATCCTCTCCCGCGATATGCGCGAGCCCGCTTTCTACCTTGACAATCGTGACCGTTTCGCCCGGAAGGTACTCCTCCTTGGATGCCTCCTCAGCGGTGATGGCGAGCATCTGGAGTGTCTGTTCGTTAGCCACGACTGTAATCTTGCCTTTTGTGGAGCGCGTGGTGGTGATCACCACCTGTCCCCGGAGACCTTGCAGGTCACTGTCCTGCAGCCCCTGTCCTGATTCAGACTGGCGTAGATACTGGAAAAGACGGTGCGAAAGGGTCGATGCCAGGAATCCCATCGCCACAGCGCCCACCCCGGCGATGACCGCCGAGGTGGAGACAAAGGTCAGCACGGTCCCGGTCAGCCCGAAAAAGGCGATAAAGAAAATGATGTTGCGGAAGCTGAGCCACTGAGCCGCCGCTCCCATGCCCTCCCCAGCCGGGGAAGACTCGGCGTGGGCATGGAAATCCGTGTGGAGATCCGAAGGGACATCCCCATGGACATCCACATCCGAGTGAAAGTCAAAACCACCATGGTCCACATCCGTGTGGAAATCGAATCCACCTGAATCCACATCGGTGTGCAGATCAAAGCCGGCATCCGAACCGAAACCATGGTCTCC
>CAZORO010000350.1:0-6246 GCA_964581845.1 uncultured bacterium | reverse complement strand
AACTCCATGAGATTGAGCTCCTCCAAACGGCTACTCTTGTTTGCCATGGCACTTACCTGACAGAACCGCCCCGAAAAGAGCCGTAACGGTAATCACCATGGCCAGCAGGACGGGAGAAGAATCAGACAGGAGATCAGCCAGGAGTAGACCAGCCACCCAAGACAGGAACAAGACTAACAACGGCCTTCTCATCCCCGTGTTCGAGCGGCCTGAGCCTTTCTCGCTTCCTCATAGCGTGGCTCATATTGTTCAAGGTACTCCCCCTGTTCCCTGGCCCGTGCCGCCTCCGAGGTACGCCCCAAGTCATAAAGCAGACGGCTTCGGCGGAGGTGATAGGTGTATTTCACCGGATGAAGAGAGATGGCCTTCTCGACCTCTTCCAGTGCCTCCTCCTTTCTGCCCATCCGGGTCAGAAGCTCCGCCAGATCATCATGCAGAAAACCGGCGGTGGGGCTCCAATGGATCGCGGCACGCAGACTTCGCTCCGAGGCTGGCCAATCGCCCATATCCATGAGCAGTTCTCCCAAGTAGGAGTGCGCTTCCGCGAGTGGAGGCCAAACCGTGACAGCCTGCTCCAGAAGACGTGCGGTACCCAGAGCATCCCTTCGTGTCTCGAAAAGTGTCGTAGCCTTCTCGAAGAGGGACTTCCCTGCTTCACGAAAGGCACATGGAATCCCCACCATCAGTAAAACCACCACAACGAGGCATTGGCGGAGTCGCGAAGGTAATGGACGGAGTGGCGAATTTATTCGCCCATGATTTTCACAAGCACGGCGAATAAATTCGCTACTCCGTGGGGAGTGTTCGTTGGGATGTGGTAATACTTCGCCACTGCGTGGTCCGCCCACCCCCACAATCACGCCTACATACCCCATCAAATAAAGCATGTCCTGGTGAAATCCCAGGAGAGTGGAGACAAAGAAGCTGACCATGGCGCTTACACACCAGATGTCCTGGAGTGGCGGATGCATTCGCCGTGTTTTTGGCGAGAAAAGGCGAATGAATTCGCTACTCCGCCAGACGAATTGGAAAAGCACGGTCAACAGCAGCCCTAACCCAACCGCCCCCATATCGGTCATCGCCTCGATAAACAGGTTGTGAGCATAAACCGTTTGGTGCGGGGTCAGCTCACGGAACCTGGGGTAGTTCGAGCCATATCCTCCAATACCCAGACCAAGGAGGGGATTCTCACGCGCCATCCTGAGTCCCGCCTCCCAGAAAATCAGCCGCGCATGGACTGTCTCGGTCCGCGAGAGCATTTCCCTTCCGGCGGGAGACAAACAAAGAGTTGCCACCCCCAGAACAATAAGGAGAAGGAACGCCAAAACAATCCGAATCCCTCCCCTTCCCCTCCAGGCCAGCCAGACACAGATACCCGCAAACAGACTCACCAGCGAGGTCCGTGAACGTGTTCCCCAAAGGATATAAGCCTGAACTCCAGCCGAAGCCAAGACTCCCATCACATAAATCCGTGCCGACAGGGAACGCCAAGCCTTGCCGAGAAGAACTGGAAAACTCAACAGAGAAAGACTCAGGAAGACTCCCAGGTCAATTGGATTACCGAAGGGAAAGTGGAAGCGTGACTGTGAGGCCGCATGGAGAATGGCTTGTTTATAACCCTCATCGTACATCACGTTCTGGATGTTCTCCTCCATCACCTCGACAGGGACTGTCCAGATCGGATTCACCACCGCGATCACAGTCGAGAGTCCCCAGAACAGGAGACAGAAAGCCCAGGAGAAGCCGGGGACATGACGGCTGACTTCATGGGCCACAAGACCGATGACAAGGGCGCAACTCCAGACCATAAGCAAACCAAAACTCCGGTCCCATTCGGGTGCGCGCAATACCTCAAAAAGGATCCAACTCCCTAAGGCAAGGGAAGGCCATGATAATCTCCAGGAGACAGCGGCCTTGGGAATCACCCATAGCCCCAGCGCAAAGGTGGCGGTAAGTAACAAAAACCAGCCCCAGAAAAACCACGCCCCCAGAATCCCAATGAAGGGTAGGAAACACAGGAGAATAAGCAGGATGGAGGCTTGGATAAGATGATGGAAGGAAAAGATGACCGAGTTGGTTGGCATGAGGAGGGCGGACCTACCAGCCCTCTTTGAGGGCTTTCACAGTCAGTGCATCAGCGGATTCATAGGGTTCCAACCATTCACCAGCCACCTGGTACCAAAGGGCCACACCCAAGGGTCCCTCAGCGAAAGAGGATGGCTCCTCATCGGCGATCTCCATCTGGAAGGTATCCGGTTCCTTCACCACCTGGGCCCAGATTTTAGCGCGGACTTTTACAGGAGACTGTCCGTAGATCTGGATCCAGACCTTGTTGAATTGTTCCGCCTTCACCGCCACCGGACTGCTACGAAGCGAAGATGACCGCCAACTCCCCTCTCCGGAATGTTTTTCCAGCCAGGCCTTTTCACCCTCGATCCGGAGACGGTAACCGGAGTAAGTCTCCTCCCCTGTGCTGGCACGAACTACCACGCAGACACCCACACGGTGCAATGGCCAGCGCAGCATTTCGATCCGGAACTCATAGTCCTGCGAGTGTAGCGGTCCCGAAGCAATACCCGCTGAAGCCTCGAAATCGAGAAAATTCTTAAAGGTGACCGTGCCGGGATGATTATAGAGATCGAGAGGAAATTCACCGGTCCATCGTTTCCACTTGTCCAGATTCCCACAACAGAAGGCGTCATGGAAAAGCAGATCAGGGGAGGGGTTGCGAACCTCTGGCTTCTCACCGGGGACTGGATGGAGCAGTGAAAGAAGCAGGAACAAGGACACCAAGATCCATTTTCTCATTCGCATCAGTGACATAAGTTGATGGTAAAGCCAAAGCCATATACTGTCAGCCACAACGTCTTTCCCGCAGACTCTTGTCCATTGGTTCACGGAGGACCTGCCGGATCGCACCAACTGCGGCGATTGGCATCAAGAGAAAGCCAGGAACCAGAGTGAGTAAAAAATCACCTGGTTCAGCCACGAGAGTGACAGCGAACCAGGCCTCGGAAACTCTCCCATTCAGAAAAGCCGCCGCTCCATATCCAATGGGAACCGCTAACAATACCGCCAAGGCACCCAAAACAAGGACTTCCACAATGATTGTCAAGGCTACCGTGGCATTTTCGAAACCGAGAATCCGCAACATGACATACTCGGGTTTACGTTGTAGAACGGTGAAGGAGACGCTACAGAAGATGAACAGGAGTGCGATGAATACGCTGAAGGCCGCGCCGATGCGGATGATCCCGATCTTCTCACCGGTGGTTTCCATTACCTTGGTCACGATCTCGGATTTGAGGGTCACTTGGGCGGCATTCCCCTCCGATAGGAGCGCGCGGCGGACTGCCTCATGGTCTCCATCAAGGATCAAGAAGAAGGCCATGCACATATCCCCCATCCCAAGGATTTCCTGGGTAAGAGAAAGAGGAGCATAGGCTTCTCCAGGCAAGGCCCCCGAAAGAATCCCCACCACCTCAACGGAGGACTCTTTCCCAAAGTAGTTGATTACGGCTTGATCTCCTACATGAAGCCCGCACTGCCGGGCAAGGTTGCGTTCGAGGATGACACACTGTGTATCCCCCTCCCGCAGGGAACGTCCCTCCAGAATCTGGGGATTACGAATGCCCGATCCAGGCGGGATGCCTCCCACGGCAATGTTTCCCCTCCCGTCTGGGCCTGCTAAACGCCCCGAGAACTTCACGATGGGTACCGCCTTGCGGACTCCCTCCATAGCCTCGAACTGAGCTGCATCGCCCACCTCGACCGGCGCGAAGAGCTCGAGAATGGCATCCCAGGGATCGCTTTCAGTCATGCGGATCGCGGTAGTGGCATTCGAGGTGAGGTTGATAAAGAAAGAGATCGTGACACCCAAACCCATCCCCACCGCCAGAATGGTCATCGCCGAGAGCGGTTTGTTCCTCACCAGGTTCCGGGCGCCATACCGCAACCAGACCTTCCCTGGCAGCCATGCTAGCAGCTGTCCCACAATTCCAAGACGTTCACCAGTCCCATGTTCAGTGTCTCGTACCGCTTCGAGAGGTGTCAGCCTGAGCAGCCATGTCAGAGGCCAAGCCACCGCCGCCAACAAAACCAGACCTGCCCCCAAAGCTCCGTGGAGGATATAGGAGGCTCCAAGAGAGACCTTTGGAACCGGGAAACCAATGGAGTGGGCATAGTTGGAGGAGAAGAGTATGGCGGCGGTCCAGGCTACTACCAAGCCCGCAAGGATGGCTCCAATTAGGATGCAGATAATAGGAACCAAATAAGCCAGTCCGATGTGGATCTTCCCATACCCCACAGCCATGAGGGTCCCGATCTCACGCCGTTCCTGGGCTACCCATTGGAAAACGAGAAAAAGGGTGACCAGGAAGGCGGTCAGGTCGAACACAATCACCATCGCGGGGAGGCATTTACGAAAAGCCATGAGGCTGAGTTTGAGGAACCGGCTGCCGAACTGGTCGGCGGCGGGTATCACCTGGTCCAGCAAGAGAACCTTCTCGAGCTCGGCCTGTATAGCGGTTTGGACAATTTCAGTATCGGCACCCGGTTTGATCTTGACCAGTAAGCTATTGGATAGGGGGAGCCCGATACGGTCCTGGATGAGCTTTGGAACCGCATAGAGAATCCCAAGCGAACCTTTGGAAGGGATGAAGATACGTGGATTAGCGGGAGCCAAGAGGAATTCAGCCGACATCCCAATACCAGCGACACGAAGGTCATAGGTTTCATCGGCCATGACGAGCTTGATGGGATCCCCTGGATGGAGGTGGTGAAAGAGGGCCAGATTGCGGTCGATAACCACCGATTCGGGACGGGTGGGATCGAGGCCATTGCCTTCGAGAATCCGGATCCGGTTAATATGCCCTCCCTTCTCTGGGTCGCTGGTCACCAGCAGAGAAAAAAGCGGTGTGTCCGAAGGGAGTTGGATCTGTCCCGGAAAGACCAGACGGTTCTCGGTTTCACTAATTCCCTCGACTTTCGACAAATCCGGGATGCGTTGGAGATCCTCAGGTACAAAACGGAATTCCAGGTCGGCGAGGTTTCCCTCGCTAAAGGCCCGGTCGCGTTCGGCCAGGAGGCTGTCCATGGCCGAGTAGACCCCCACATAGACTCCAAATCCCACCGCCACCACAAGACCAAGGGCCACAAGGCGGTAACACATCCTCCAGGCACTCCGTAGAACTGATACCGTGAGAAGGCTTACCACCGCAAGCTCCTCACACTAGACCTCGGAGACACGTCCATTGTGAAGGTAGAAAGTCCGGTCCGTATGGTCCGATAAGACCGGATTGTGGGTCACCACCACGAAGGTCAGTTGTCTTTCCGCCCGGAGCGTATCGAGGAGATAAATCACCCGGTCGGCGGTTTCCTCATCCAGGCTGCCAGTGGGTTCATCGGCGAGTACCAAGGGGGGCTCTTTGGCCAAGGCACGCGCGATAGCCACACGTTGCTGTTCACCACCAGAGAGGTGCTCAGGAAATTTCCATGCTTTATCGGTCAAATCGACCGCCGCGAGGTACTCTTCCGCCTTGGCACGAGCCTCCCGTTTGGATATCCCCGCGGATTCCGGTCCCACCATGACATTTTCCAGGGCGGTAAGCGTCGGCATAAGGTTGTAGAACTGGAAGATGAAACCAACTTTCTCGCGGCGGAAACGGGTGTAGCCAGTGTTGTCTTTCAGGTCGAGACGTTCTCCGCATACCTCCACAATTCCCCCGGATGGACGGTCGATGGCGCCGAGGATGTTCAGGAGTGTGGATTTCCCTGAACCAGAGACTCCCCGGATGGCGACAGATTCCCCGGCGGCAATGGTGAGGTCCACATCCTTGAGCACCTCCACCGAGGTCCCACCATTGGTGTATGTTCTGCGTACGTCTTGAAGATTAATGATTGAAGATGACATGTGAGCGAAAGGGATCGTAAACTAAGCTGGTTCCGGTGACTACACAAGTGGACAAGAATCATGCTGAAGGCTGCTGTCATACAATTATCCGCCGGGTGGGAAAAAAGTGGGGAGAGGCTGCAAGGGATCACAGGTCTGCTTGAGGAGGCCGCGAGACAAGGCGCCAAGATTGCGGTCCTGCCTGAGGTTTCACTGACCGGTTATGACGTGAGTTCCCGTAATTATGAAGTGGCGGAGACGGTCCCAGGCGCATTATCCGAATGGTTGAGTACAGTGGCTCAAAGGCTTCGGATGGTAGTAGTAGCGGGGATGGTGGAACGGGAGGGACGGGATCT
>CAZORO010000349.1:0-6253 GCA_964581845.1 uncultured bacterium | reverse complement strand
TTTCCATGGTGAGTGAGAGTCAACTTCCGCTTGGCCATATCCGACGCGAATGTATCCAGATTCAGGTCATCCTCCGTCAGCGGTTCCGGTTCTTCGCCGACATTACGAATCATGAACCTCTTATAGGCTTCATTCGCATATTCGAGAAGAACCTCTCCGACCCCCCGCATCATGGTTTGATAGAGGTCCGGATCGATATAGTTCGTGACCCATTCGTCCTCGACCCGGATAGCCTCAAATAAATGATCTTGGATACCGACCGCATGAATGATTAGAAAATCCGTTGAGTCATCAGCTTCGTTATGGATAAGTGCTTGATACCTCTCCCCCTCTTCTGAAACGAACTGAATCGCTCTACGCCCCACGAGATTGAACGAGGCGTTGATTCGTGCCGCTAGCAGCTTGCCCATCTGCTGGATCCCCTCGATCTTCTCCTTTGAAGGACCGGGGTGTAGATGAGTTTTCAGGCAACTGATGTCGATCATCCTGCTCCTTCTCCTTTCCACACAAATCTAGCCCAACTAATGATCATCATAGCGCAGAGAGCGTGAGAAGGGAGAAGGAAAATGGGAAAATCGTGTATTTATTTTTGGGAATCTATGGAAACCTCTTCCCCCTCACTTTTGAGGAAAGATTGTCTAGGGGATGAGATGTGAGCTGGTTCCACGAACCAACCCGACTGAATCCGGTCGAAAATGGACCAGACTGAAGGCGGGAGCGGATGTCTTTGCTGCCTGATCTCGCGGGGGGCGAAAATACCATCCTTCAATCCCTTCAGAAAATAACCTACCCAGCCATTTCGCAGGGAACGTAAGGCCGAAGCGGCCATCCTTCCCAGTGCATAACAAAAACCGCGGCCCAAGGGATAGTGTTTCCAGACAATCCAAAGCTTATTGCGCATGTTCAGGTAGTGAATACGGCTCTTTTGAAGGGCGAGCTGACCCCTGACCTCCACCTCGATCCCACAAAGGTTAGGGCAATAGAGAATCAGAAAACCCTCACGGAGAAGCTTGAGAGCCAGATCTCCTTGCTCCACCCCCATGAAGAATAACTCATCATACCCGCCAGTCCGATGGATGGCTTCGGAGCGGATCAACGCTGCGGCCTCAGGAAAATATGATGTGAAGAAGAAACGATCTCTGCCTAGCTCGAACGGTACCGGGTGCCACCAATGTTCATGCAAGTACTGCCCAGCGTTCTGGGGATCCCCAATCCGGAAAGCGAGTAAGCCCACCTCCGGATACTCCTTGAACAAAGCAATTCCCTTGTGAAGGACCTGTTTGTCCGGAAGGAGGATGTCATTGTCAAGGGAGAAAATGTACTCGCCTTTCGCCGCGCGGAACCCCTCATTACGGGCGGTGGTTACTGAGTTGACATCCCGCCGGATCACATGGACCGATCCACCGAACTCATTCTCAACCATGTCCGCCGATCCATCGGATGAGGCATTGTCCACCACAATCCACTCCAGGTATGGCCAGTCCAAAGCCAGGGCATCCAGGATACATTTCCGCAGGATTTCCTTGCGGTTGTAGTTGAGGAAAACCACCGAGATGAGTGGAGTCTCAGTCATAGTGAGTCTCCAGGGGTAAAGGTCTACAGAATACCGCGATGGCGGCTTTGGCGCGCCAGACCAATCCCCGCCGGTATTTCTCACCTAGGGGAGAAAGGGGGAGCGCCAGGAGACACCTGAACAGCAACCCAAACACCAGGATCAGACGGAAAATGAAAGCACGCCAAGGAGCGAAATGGAGACGGGCGAAACGGTCTTTCGCTTGGGTACGGATGACATCGAGCTTTCCGGGGTTTTCCGAGCTTCCGCCTCCATGATGAGTCACCAGCGAGTTGGCGATATACCAGATATGTCCGCCCTCTTTGTGGATCCGGTAGCACCAATCGGAATCTTCAGCATACATGAAGAAGCCCCCATCCAGACCGCCGATACGTTCATACCACTCTCTTCGCACAGCCAAATAGGCTCCCGAGAGCCATTCAACTTCACGGTCTGACAGGTAAAACTCAGGTCTCGCCTCGAGCTCACCCGACCAGGGGCCATGGAAGAGATGATGCAGGAAAAGAGCCTCTGAGAGTGCATTGGAAAGACGAGGAAAGTACCTTACTCCAAACTGCTGCGTTCCATCGGTGTTGAGCAAACGCCCGCCGCCCGCCGCCATGTCTGGATTCGCATGAAAAGCCCTCTGGAGATTGGAAAGAGCCTCCGCGTGAACCTCGGTATCGCTGTTAAGGAGAACCAGGATTTCTCTGGTGGCCTTACGCATCCCAATATTGTTGGCGCGCGCGAATCCCAGATTACCGCCCGACTGAATCAATCGGACATTGGGATGGTGTTCCTGGATCGCCTCGCAGGATCCATCCTTTGAATCGTTGTCGATCACGATGACCTCATAGGGGCCCTCAGGCGGATACCGCTCGATCGAATCCAAACAAGCCAAAGTCAGTTCCTTGGTGTTGTAACTTACGATCAAGATCGACAACTTTGGCAGGTTGTCCGAGGCCAATGGGGATACCTCCAAGTTTGGTTATATGGGTTTGAGCATATCACTCAAACCGGCTTGGAGGCACCATGGGATCCTATCCAAATCGATTAACAAATTGAGGGGTGGGGTTGAAGGCGAAATCAACTAATTCCATGCTAGGGCCAATTCCGTGATCCAAAAACACTGCCAGCCAGGAGAGCGCGATGCTATTCCTAAGAGGATTCCAGATTCAACGGCTATCTCGGAAATTGAGGGTCGTTATTCCTTTCAGTGCCATTCTTGTTTTTCAGATCTTTCCCCATGCCTGGGCGGAGGATGGAGACCATTTGGGAAAGGAAGAGAGGAATTCTCCCAAGGAATCGATTGTTCGTAAGTGTGGTAGTGGGCAAATGCAAACATTTCCCCAGCTGTTTGGTTTACCCGGCGAATCCATCCGAGAAAAAATTGTTGAAGAAGCGACCCGCACAGCTGACGCAGTGTCCCAGTTTGAAGCGATCTGGTTGGCGGGACAGAAAAGCGATAACCCTCCAAGCATTTCCCGTGTGGATCTCCTGAAGAGCGCGCTGCCCGAGTTCCAGGTAACCCCTGCGACAGGTGGACTCCAACTCGTCCGGGTTTCACTTCCCTTTGCCCCGGGTGTGCTAACCAACCAAATCCGGTTCTTGGTTCATGGAGAAACTACTAGTGTCACTCCAGATGTCCGGATCCTGACCATTCATCCTGGCTGGCCGAGGATGGTCAGGCGGGCGATCCTGTCTTTCCCTTACTGCTTCCAAGGTACCCAAACCGTCCATTTCCGATTGGAGAGTCTGCATCCTTTTAGCATGCCATCTTCCAAGACCCCCCCGGTAACAGAGATCGCAAGTGGTTTTCAAATCAGATATGGTAGTAGAATTGTATCGGTCACCGAGGCTGGAGTTAGGGTATCGCAGGCCAGTCAAACCCTCTGGTATGCCAAGCTGATTTCACCTGTCCTCCATTCATCCACTCCCCCTTCCGTGGTGAGGGTGGAATCAGGCAAGTACTTCAGCTGGGTTCTTTTGAATGTTCCCGATCCAGAATGGCCCAGATTGACATCCGGGCAGATTGCCTGGGAACAGTCTCAGCCCAGGTTCTTCTCCAGCGAGTGGGGGTGACGGATGGCTATGCCCCCGATCTCGGCTGGCGGCTCCAAACTGGAGAACTCCGTGACCCTGAAGGTGAAAAGCGCGGCTACAGCGTGGGGGGTGCGCTTGCTTTCATGACCTTCGAGAATGGTGATCCATTCTCCACACCCTTCAGCGATGGCATCCTCTCTTTTCCAGAAGCTCCCTTCCTGAGAAAGGGATCGGTGGAAATCGACTCCTGGCCTGTGGGAACACGGGTTACTTACCACCGTTGCCGGATCACGGATCGGGTGCCGCACCAGCCCATGGCCTGGAGACGCGCTGGCTTTGTTGTCGCTGGCCCGGGACAGCCACAATGGACCTCGCTTGATGAACCGCCAATCCAGTTCAGTATTGAACCGCAAGCCTATGATGCCATCTATGGTTCAGGTGTCTCTCCCGCCTCAGAACGTGTTTCCTGGATCGGTGATCTTCTTAAAGCCAACCGGGATGCCATCGTCTCCTCGGCTCTTGTAGGAGATGATTTTGGTAATGTCACCGCGCAAGGCTCCGGGGACGGCGCTCCAGTATTCGGGATGAATCGCCTTAACCATTGCCCTGCGATCTTCGAGGAGTTTTACCGTAGCGGAGATCTCCGGCTCCGGAAAACCGCCCTTGATTGGTGCCGCAACTTCCATGACCTCTCGATCTGGTGGGGGAATAAGGAGGATTACGGTGGAACCCGATATAACAACGCCAATGCCGCGGGGCAGACCGAACACGCCACCGATACCCATTTCATGTGGCGGACCAATTATGCCTCCCATTTCTGCACCAAGGGGATGGATTCATTTTTCTATGCCTATGAGGAGACTGGCGATCCACGGATGCTGATAGCCCTTGATGGGCAAACGAGATATGTCCACCAATACATGCATGCGATCATGCCTCCTGGAGAGCCACGGAATATCGGAATCGTGTCGGATCTGATGAGGTTGGCGCGGTTCACTGGAGAATGGTCTTACGAGCAAGAAGATGCACTCAGGCTCTTTCAGGAGCTACGGGATTGTCTTTCAAAAGGGGAAGATCTCTTCACACAATCATGCGCCCCCATCGAACCCGATCCCCCTTTCATTGATGACGATGCAATCGGTTACAAGCATCCTTTTGTCAAACCCTATATCGTGGGTTATGCGCTAGCGGGATTGCCCGCCTTGGCGGAAAAGTATCCCGGGGAAGACCGCCTTCATGATGTCATCCAAGCGGTCGCTAGTTTCTTGGCTGAGTCCCAGGATCCGTTGGGTGGATGGCGGTATCCCCATCCATCCTCCTCGCGATGCATCTTATCCCAGGCCATGGAACACGCTCATCAACTATGCAACGCGATCCAATACCTCGAAACCAAAGGGGAGCCGGTAGGGGTGCTTCTTGATGCCGTTGAGCGGACCTTGCGGGGGCGGATTCTGGTCTGGCTCAAGACCGGGAAGATCCTCTCCGGACTGGAGGGTTGGGAAATCGCTTCGGGCACTGTTCACAAGGCCACTGAGATCTATAGCCTATACAAGACTCCTTCTGAACGAGACCGTTCCCGGGATTATACCGAAGGTTCAATCACCTTGGATGGAGCACCTCCCGAGGGGCTTGTTTACCTTCCGGAGGTTCTTCGCTTCTACCTGGAAAGGCGGCCTGTTGAAAGGTTGATGGTTCCAGGGCCGGAATTACAAACCATCTTGGACAGGTTGGAATTCTCCGCTGAGAGTCAAACGGCGTCCCAGAATCCCTCGCCCGCATCGATGGAGTATCAGCACCATAATATCGAGGGAAATCTTCCTGTTTTTCGCGAGGCTCGTTTACGTCAGATGACTTTCCCAGGTGCTTTCGATCCAACAAAGGGAATGGACTTCAAACAGTGGAGACGGGAGGCACGAAAACGTCTTCTCGAGGAATACCTGACTCTCACCCCCGAAGCCGCCTTCAATCCAATGGTTCTTGCTATCGAGGATCGTGGAACCTATGAAGCCCGCAAAATGGTTTTGAGCATTTCCGCTTGGGAGCGGATCCCTGTCTATCTCCTTGTTCCGAAGGGGCATGGACCTTTCCCAGCTGTGATGACATTGCATGACCATGGAGCCCATTTCTCGATTGGCAAAGAAAAGGTGATCCGGCCGTTTCTTGAAGCCCCGGAACGGATCCGGGATGCTTCCGAGTGGGTGTCTCAGCTGTATGGGGGACGATTTATCGGTGATGAGCTTGCCAAACGAGGGTATGTGGTCTTCGCCATGGATGCACTCTACTGGGGGGATCGTGGACGCGCTGAGGGAGTCTCCTATGAAGACCAACAGGCTTTCGCCTCGAACCTGTTCCACCTCGGGATGTCCTGGTCAGGCATCATTGCCCAGGAGGATTTGAGGAGCGCGGAGATCGTGGCTGGACTTCCTGAAGTGGATCCAGACCGGATTGGCGCCATCGGACTATCCATGGGAGCCAACCGGACCTGGCACCTTGCGGCGGGTACGGACCGGATCAAGGCCGGCGCCGCCATTTGCTGGCTTACCACCACCAAGGGTGTCATGGTCCCAGGCAACAACCAGACACGCGGGCAATCCGCATTCTCAATGCTCCGTCCAGGTATCTCAAACTGGATTGATTACCCTCAGATAGCCTCGATTG
>CAZORO010000348.1:2806-6254 GCA_964581845.1 uncultured bacterium | reverse complement strand
TCCCCCCTTGCGGGGGAGGGTTGGGGTGGGGGGTATTAAAAAAAACTCCGGACTAAAGATACTCATCCACCTTCCCGATGATCTCACGCACCGTGAAGGGCTTCCCACGGACCTGGTTAAGGCCAATGACATCCACCAGGAATCTCGCCCGCAACAACATCCTTAGTTGTCCCAAATTGATCTCTGGTACAATGACCTTTTCAAAGCGGGACATCACCTCTCCCAGATCGTCCGGCAATGGATTTAAGTGACGTAGATGAACCGAGGAGACTGGTTTGCCTTCTTGGCGCATTTGTTCCACGGCGGTTGAGATGGCTCCATAAGTTCCTCCCCAACCAATAAGGAGTACCTGTCCACCCTTTTCATCGCCAAAAACACGTGTGGGGGGGATATCTTGGGCAATACGGGCCACCTTCTCGGCTCTCAAACGAACCATGAAGTCGTGGTTCTCCGGGTCGTAGCAGACACTGCCTGTAATGTGCTGCTTCTCCAGTCCACCTATGCGGTGCTCCAAACCGGGAGTTCCGGGGATTGCCCATGGACGTGCCAAGGTTCTTTCATCTCTGGCGTAAGGTTTGAATCCATTCGGATTTGTGGCGAAGGTGGGACGCAGGTCTGGGAGCTCGATACCGCTGGGTATCAACCAAGGTTCAGAACCATTGGCGATGTACCCATCACTCAAACAGAAGACCGGCGTCATGTAAGAAAGGGCGATCCGGAAGGCCTCGATAATGGTCCAGAAGCAATCGCTCGGACTAGCAGCCGCGAGGACCGGGACCGGGCATTCCCCATTTCGTCCCGCCACCGCCTGAAGGAGGTCTGCCTGCTCGGTTTTGGTGGGTAGTCCTGTGCTGGGGCCGCCACGTTGGACATTGATGATGACCAAGGGCAGCTCGGCCATGACCGCCAATCCCACAAACTCGCTTTTCAGGGCGACTCCAGGACCGCTCGTGCCTGTCAATCCCAGGTTACCCGCGAAGGAGGCCCCCAATGCCGCACCGATGGCGGCGATTTCATCCTCGGCTTGGAAGGTTTTTACTCCAAATCGTTTGTACCTCGAAAGCTCATGAAGCACATCGCTGGCCGGAGTAATGGGATAACTCGCATAAAATAGATCCCGTCCTGAATGGACCGAAGCCGCCACTGATCCAAGCGCGAGTGCCTCGTTGCCAGTCAGATTCCGATAGCGTCCAGGGGCCAGGCGCGCTTTGCGGATCTGGAAATGGGTGGTGAAAACCTCGGTGGTTTCGGCGTAATTGTAGCCAGCCAGGAGCGCTGCACGGTTTGCCTCCAATAGCATCGCATTCCTGCCAAACTTGGCCTCAATCCAGCGTAGTGTGTGGTCGAGTGGACGGTCAAACACCCAGTAGACCACTCCGAGGGCGAAAAAATTCTTGCAGCGCTGGGCTTGCTTGCGGTTCAAACCGGATTTCAACACCGCGTTGAGTGTGAGTGTGGTGAGGGGAATGGAGATCAGACGATATGAGGAGAGGCTGCCATCCTCCAGCGGGCTGACCTCATAACCAGCCTTCTCTAAACCCGCTTTATCAAATGCATCCTCATTGATGATCAATAATCCGCCCGGTTCGAGATCTCCCAGATTGACCTTGAGGGCGGCGGGATTCATCGCCACAAGGACATTGGGTTGGTCTCCTGGGGTACGGATGTCGTGGTTGCTGAAGTTCAGCTGAAAACCACTGACACCGGGGAGTGAACCAGCCGGAGCGCGGATCTCGGCCGGGTAGTCTGGCAGGGTACTAACATCATTACCGAACACGGCACTTGTGTTCGTGAATTGGGTACCCGTCAATTGCATTCCATCACCGGAATCACCGGCGAAACGGATGACGGCTTGGTCCAATTCCTGTAAAACGACATTACGGCTGCGCACGATTTCAGGGATTTCAATGGTTGTGACCAACTGAACTCTCCTTTATATCCGAGGTTCCATCCACGGCGATGATTCAGGCACCTTCGGGAGACTCCATCTTCTGTTCGAGCCGGGGGGGGAGATTGAACACTTCGGTGGGGAAATGCTCGGCCATGTAACTGACGATGTTGCGGGCCGCGACCACCCCGAGAATCTGGTTTTCAGAATCCACCAGGGGAACATGCCGGTACCCCCCCTCGGTCATTACTTGGATTACCTTCTCGAGGGAAACATCTGGTGGCAATGTGGTTGGAGAGGGGGTCATGATCTCTTTCAGTGTGAAAAAGGTGTCGGAAGGGCTTCCAATATATTTGACCAGGATATCTCTTTCGGTCACTAAGCCAACCAGCTGGCGGCCCTTTCCCACAAGAACACAGCCACGGCGGGCGTCTTGCATCTTCTTGATAGCTTCGGTAATAGGGGTCTCTTCGGTGAGGACTATCGGCTCAGGCAGGGCAAGGTGACGAACCAACTCTCGTTTGAGGGTCTTGGCGAGCTCCATGCAGGTGAGGTCCTCCTCATGGCTGGATTGGCAAGAAGGGAATAACACCGTCTAAACGGAATTCCCATCCTGCATCTGATTGTTCCAGCTGTTTGAAAATTAGTCTGACGGAACTATCCCCCTTTGGGAAGTCCTTCCGCGGTATTTCTAATGCAACTTTCTTTATCTCATAAGAAGGGATAGGGCTCGAAAGGGATTGTGTTTTCCACTTCGTGATCACCGCTGTGGCGAGTTTCCAGCGGGAGTATAAGGGGTTATGAGAGTACGCGGTTTAGTGCACTCAAAACCCGGTCTGGTTGGAAGGGTTTTACAATGAAATCCTTGGCGCCCGCAAGAATGGCATCCTTGACCATCTTTTCCTGGCCAAGGGCACTCACCATGACCACACGGGCATTGGGGTCTAAAGCCATTATTTCCTTGGTGGCCTCGATCCCATCCTTCTCAGGCATGGTTATGTCCATCGTCACCACATCCGGGCTGACCTCACTGTATCGAGTGATTGCCTCCGCCCCATTGGTCGCCTCCTCCACGACAAATCCGGCGGGGGAAAGTACATTCCTTAATGTGACCCGCATGAAGGCTGCATCATCAACGACGAGGACTTTTGGCATGTCTGGACTCCCTGAAGGAAAATGTAGTTGCCAAGAATTCTTGTTCTTGACCAATTGCTGTTATTTTCTTTATCCGGCAATTCCAACTATACTACAACCGCTGGAAGCGCGTTGCAAGCGAAATCTCTTACTTGATAGATTCCATCCGCTATCCATTTGTGTTTTGGGCGTAAACAATCTTCCCACGGTAGATGGTCATCTCCACCTGGATCGAGGCCACCTGTTGTGGAGTAACTTGAAAGGGATCCTCCGAGAGAACCACCAGGTCGGCATACTGCCCAGGTGTAAGCAATCCTGATCCCTCATCCTCCCCCCGCTGGTAGGTCATGGGACGGGTCAAGGCAAGCAGCCCCTCCTCCACATCCAGGGGGTGCAGGCGGACGAGGGCACCGCGCTCCCCGCTAC
>CAZORO010000348.1:0-2796 GCA_964581845.1 uncultured bacterium | reverse complement strand
AGGAGAGAGCTTTCATCGGATGCCAGTGACGTATTGGACCGGATGAGCCGAAGTGGAGAATGGCTCCCCGATCCCTCCAAGCCTTGAGATCCAGAGCCCTGTTCCAACGGACTCCCCAACACATTTCCCCGGTTTCCTTATCGGTATCAATACGCCTGGGATCCGTCACCAATCCTAGGTTCAAATGCCTGAGCCGTTCCAAATCTTCTTCCTGAATTAAGTCTCCATGGACAATAAATGGGTGAAGACCACCTTTCCCCTGGTACTCCCCTCCAAGAACCTCAAGGGCATGCTGACAACCGGCATCTCCCGAAGCGAGGAAAAAAGGAGAGAAATGATGTTCCAGACACCACCGTGCCATCCTCCTAAGCTCGGGATCTCTTGTGATTTCCATCCCGTGCTTGTCCCAATCAGCTACATAAGGATCTTTCATCAAGGCGGTCTGTGAGGCGAGAGTACCATCTACGGCGCTCCAGACTCCTCCTATGGTTAAGCCGTCAGTACCTATACCTGACCGCCAACCCTCAAGAACCATTGACACGCAAGCAGGCCAGCGCAAATGGCAAGTCAAATCGAGAAGATGTGAACGAGAAGCTGTTAATCCACGGATCATCTCGAAGTCCTCAGGCAATTCGAAGGAACGTACTGAAGTAATCCCCAATGAGTGGTAGTGCTTTGTGATTGCCTCAAAGGCTATCGTAGCTTCTTCTACTACCGGTTTCTGGAGAATATGGTGGATCAAGGAGACCGCTTCCTCCAAAAGGATCCCAGTGGCCGCTCGTGTAATAGGGTCACGCTGGATTTCACCTCCTTGTGGATCGGGAGTGTCCCGGTGGATACCAACTTTCGCCAATCCCGCCGAATTGAGCCAAGCCACATGACCATCCGCACTCAGCAAAGCGACTGGGTGGTGAGGAGAGACAAGATCAAGATCCGCCCGGTGTGGAAATCGTTGCCATCCCCATTGACTTTTATTCCAACCATAGCCAGTGATCCAGTCACCCGGCCTTCCCTTTCGCGTGGCCTGTTCGATCACCGCGAAGATTTCCGGCATGCTCCGCGTAGCCGAGAGATCCAATCGTGTACGAGCCGCAATTTCACGTCCCACACAGGCCAGATTGTCGGCGAAAGAAGGGAGTACCGTCTTGCCTTGAAGGTCGATTTCCTGGTCTGGGTCTGGAAGACTATCACGGACACGGTCATTAGTTCCCAACCGGAGAACACGTCCATCGCGGATGGAAACCGCCTCCGCGCAATGAACGATTCCAGTCAGCGGATGAACCTTACCGTTATAGAGGACGAGGGAGCCAAGCATGGATTGTGGCTCCTGAGAAATCAAGAATCAAGCGCGGGGGAGCTTGCCGTGGCGTAAAGCCTCTTGGGGATACGTCCCGCCAGGAATGCGTTCCTGCCAGCCACCGCCGCGCATCTCATCGCCACTGCCATGCGGATGGGATCTTTCGCCCCGGCGATACCGGTATTCAGCAAAACCGCCGCGCTCCCCAGCTCAAATGCCTGGCAGACATCCGAGGCGGTTCCCACTCCCGCGTCAACCACAATCGGAACCTGAGCTCGTTCCAGGATGATTCTGATGTTATTCCGGTTCAGGATGCCTTGCCCGGAACCAATGGGAGCCCCGGCTGGCATTACCACTGGTACCCCAACGTCCTCAAGCTTCTTCGCCATTACCGGATCATCGGAGGTATACGCCATCACATAGAATCCTTCCTTGAGGAGCTCTTGTGCGGCTTCGAGAGTGGCAACCGGATCAGGAAGCAGGGTTTTTTCATCAGCAAGGACCTCGAGCTTCACCTTGTTGTGCCCACAAGCCTCGCGTGAAAGGTGCGCGATTCGAATCGCATCCCGCGCATTAAAACATCCCGCCGTGTTGGGAAGTATCTTGTACCGTGCTGGATCAATATGATTCAGAAGATGATCCTCGGCGCTGAAATCCACACGCCGGATTGCCACTGTCACAATCTCGGTCCCCGAGGCAGCCAATGCTTTTTCAGTCGTCTGGAAATCGGCGTACTTGCCAGTACCCACGAATAATCTGGAGTTCACTATCCACTCCCCTAGAATAAGGGGTTCTGGAAATAACAATTCAGGTAAAAACTCGTTTGTCAACACGTTCACCTCTCTTTTTATCCAATCCACTCAATATCACATTCAGACAGTACCACGCCCCGGCTCGCCTTGGTAGGTCCGGGTAATGGCTTCAATTGGAGACTTAACATGCACCAGACAAAAACTACCCAAGAAATCATTCTTCCCGCCGATAATACTAGAACCGGTCTGTAAATTACCTCTTTTATAAAGAAAAGTAGCACGACAGTTCCGGTAAACGCTTTCAGTAAAGTTATTCACAGGTTGGGCACAGGCTGAGCCTTGATACTACGATAGTGTCCGGGTAGTATTAGGCTTAGTTGAGGGGGAGAAAACCGTACTCTGGAGGTATGCGCGATGCTTCCCCGCACGCTAGGCCTGTTGCTGGCCGCTTTGTTCACTTCACCCTACTTGGCATCCGCTCAGGACTTACCTGAACCGAAGCAGGAATTCCGCCGTGGCGCAAATGATATGATTTGCGCGCTCTTGAAATCGAGCGAGGAAATTATCTGGGCCACGCGAACTGAAACCCGTACCCGCGAGATTCCCACTACCCGCACTGAAACTCGTACCCAACTTGTCACCCGGTATCGCCCCGAAACCCGGTACAAGGAGGAAACACGCTACAAAACCGAGACTCGCGAGAAAGAGGAACCCCGGACACGACTAGTCAGCAAAACTCGTCAAGTG
>CAZORO010000347.1:3270-6293 GCA_964581845.1 uncultured bacterium | reverse complement strand
GCCGCATTCTCAAGAGCCGTGAATTCCGGTAGCAGATGGTGAAACTGGAACACAAAGCCGATCCAATGATTGCGCCGTTGCGCCATCTCCTGGTCACTTTCCGCAAGAATCGGTTTTCCCCCAATTTCGATGGTTCCCTGGTCGGGCCGGTCAAGGCCACCCAGGAGATGGAGCAATGTACTTTTACCTGTGCCGGAAGCTCCAAGCACAGAGACAAACTCCCCTTTCTCCACCACGAGGTTCACGCCAGTAAGGATTTCAAGACGTGAATCGCCCATCTGGTAAGACTTCCAAAGATCAGTCACTGTCAGCATAAAGGAACAATACCCGATATGGGCTTTCAGTCGAAGGTGGATGTGTGGATTCCCCTTGACGGAATCCGTACAATAGTCAATCTCGAAGACGTGTATTGAGTTCTTGCATGCACATGTAACTCTAAGGAGGCTTAAAAACAATGTCATTCCGCGTAGCCATGATCGGGGCTGGGAGCCTCGGTTTCACCCGGCGGCTTGCCCAGGATCTCCTGACTGTTCCCGAGTTCGCCGATATCACACTCGCTCTAACCGATATCAGCAAACCTAATCTTGAAAGGTTGGCGCAGCTGGTCAAACGTGACATCCGCGCCAACCATCTTCCCACCAAAGTGATCATCAGCACCGACCGGAGGAAAGCGCTCGAGGGAGCGGATTATGTCTTCTGCATGTGCCGGGTCGGGGGGTTGGAGGCTTTCAGGACCGATATCGAGATTCCTCTGAAGTATGGAGTAGACCAATGCGTGGGTGACACCCTGTGTGTGGGTGGCATTTTCTATGGTCAACGCAATATCCCGGTCATGCTGGATTTCTGCAAGGACATCCGTGAGGTGGCCAACAAAAAGGTTCTTTTCATGAACTATGCCAATCCCATGGTGATGAACACTTGGGCGGCTATCAAGTATGGCGGTGTGAACACCGTGGGTCTGTGCCATGGAGTTCACGGAGGGCACTGGCAGATCACTGAGGTCATCAGCCACTTGATCAACAAGGGAAAGAAGCCAGGCTCCAAGGGGTTTACTCCAGTAACCATGCCGGAGGTTGATGTGGTCTGCGCTGGGATCAACCACCAGACCTGGTTTGTCCAAGTGCTTTACAGGGGTGAGGACTGGACAGGAAGGTTGCTTGAGGGTTTCGAGTCTCACCCGGAGTTTAGCAAGACCGAGAAGATCCGCATCGATATGCTGCGCCGCTTTGGGTACTACTCGACCGAGAGCAATGGACACCTCTCGGAATATCTCCCCTGGTATCGCAAGAGACCCAAGGAGCTCAAGCGCTGGATTGATCTCTCCGCATGGATCCATGGTGAGACAGCTGGGTATCTGCGCATTTGCGATGAAGCGCGTGTCTGGTTCGATAAGAATGCCCAGAAGCAGCTCGATGAGGAACCAGTGATCTTTACTCCCGAAAAACGGTCTGCTGAACATGGAAGTTGGATTGTGGAGGCCCTGGAGACAGGCAGAACCTACCGTGGGCACTTCAATGTGCTCAACCAGGGGACCATCACCAACCTTCCCGATGATGCCATTATCGAGACACCCGCCTATGTGGACCGGAATGGGATCAGTATCCCGCGGATGGGAGACCTGCCGCTTGGTTGCGCGGCGGTGTGTAATGCTTCGATATCGGTTCAACGTCTCGCGGTCGAGGCGGCAGTGCGGGGTGATGTGAATCTACTCAAGCAATCGCTCTTGATGGATCCATTGACGGGAGCGGTGTGTTCCACCCCGGAGATCGATCAGATGGCGGATGAGATGCTGGTGGCACAGGCGAAGTGGTTGCCACAGTTTGCTCATGCCATCCCCGCCGCCAAGAAACGGTTGGCGGGAGCGCCGAAACTGGGACGAGAGGGCTTCCAGGGTGGTGCACGTCTGCGGGTACGTACCGCCGAGGAACTCAAGAAGGCCGCTGAGGCGTAGAAGAATACGCGCCCCCTGGGGTTAAAAAACGTCCCCCCCCCCCCGAAATGGGGGTGGGGGGAGTTTACTCCCTCCCCCGTTGTGGGGGTGGGTGGGGGTGGGGGGACAAACGTAACTTTCAAACCGGCACACACAAGTCAACTTCCGCATCCAGGTTCTGTCTCCCCATTTGTTCCCAACCGTTGCTATACTAAAACAAGAAGTTCATATTCCCTAGATTTTTTCAGGGATAGTTCATTCTTTCGTTGGTGGACAAGGGGATGGTGTTGTTTTCTTGAGGGGAAATCACGCATGAGGAGATGAAGACCATGTTGTTGAGACCTCACAAACTATCCGCTTCTCTTCCCGGGTTGCTTGTCATTGTCATCGGGTTAGTGATCTTGCTACCGCAGACTGTATTCTGCCAATACACCGCGGCGCCGATGACGGTCAGCGAACCGGTAGCGGAACAGATGATCCAAGGCTGGACGAAGACCCTGGCGAACAATGATGTAGCAGGACTGGGATTGTACTATGCCGATCCCTTGATGGCCGATCCCTGGCGGCAACGCATCGCGGCGGCCCCGATCCGTTCCGCGAACCTCGTGGCGATTAACGGAATCCGTCCCGCTCCCGACAAGATGTGGGGGGGAGTTCCCCTTTCAGGTGAAGTCAGGTTTACCGTGGAGTTTCAGTTGGAGGGGTATAGCGGAATTATTCGCGAAACCCGTGTGTGGGGGCTTACCAACAAGAACGGGTATCTCCAAGTGGCCAATGAGGTTCGCGAGCAGATGCCTGAAGGAGGCATGCCGCAAGTCGAAACGTCCACATTTCCTAAGTTCGGTAGCGATCCCGCGCCGGTCATCGCTCAGGCAGCGGCCCCAGGCACCGTGGCGCCGGCACCAACTCCCGCGCCACAGTCACCGGGAGCTAATCCCTTACCCACTTTAACCCGCAATGAAGGGCCGATTGAGAAAGCCAAACTGATCCAGGAGCTCTGGGATCAACTGTTGATGCGCTACAAGAAGGCCTATGAGATGCGTAGCGAGCAGCTCTATTTAAAATGCTTCGCGGCCAAACCTGATGCTGCATT
>CAZORO010000347.1:0-3260 GCA_964581845.1 uncultured bacterium | reverse complement strand
AGTCGAGTTCCAGGACCGGATGAAGAAGCACGGCTGGCTGCAAATCCTTGACCTGGCCATTGATGAGGGTTCGGTCCGTGGTAACCAGATGAACGCGCAATTCAATTTCCGTTACAGCCTGTGGGGGCCGGGACTGAAGAGGGGCGAAATCATTGAAGTCACCGCCGCGGCCACAAAGGGGGGACAGGGATGGAGTCCCGGATGGCGTTTCAGCCAGTTCGGTGAAGAGGTCATCTTGAAGCCTCAACGCGCCCCTGGGTACTACCCAACCCAAGCCATGATGCAGAGCGCCATCACACCGGGTATGCCCGGCCAACAACAGGGACAGGTTCGTTCTCCTTTCAACTGGTTCAGGAGGTAACGGAAGGACAGAGAACCTCATCCCACAATCCCCTCTCCCGTTCGTAACCACAGGTAAAAGAGGGAGAGGGGACCTGACACAACCATAACCACACAGTCTTGACCCTTGCAAAGGTGTTTGATAGCAATGATACTCACCGGCGCCTCGAAGGAGGTGTCCAACCGGATGGTATCCCTTTGGAAGGTGAGCGATCACACAGATGTCTCAAACAGTAACTCTTGAGCCGACACTGAAGCCATTACTCCCATACCGCACCTACTACGCCACTGAATTGGTCACCCTGCCCCTTGGCAAGGAGGTCCGTCTCGCAGGCTGGGTGCATCGCTGCCGGGATCATGGAGGATTGGTGTTTATCGACCTGCGGGATCCGCGCGGGATCATCCAGCTCCGGGTGACTCCTGACTCGCCGGGGGCAGCCCACGAAATCGCATCAAAGGTTCGCCCCGAGTGGGTGATCCAGGTCAATGGAAAACTCCAGGCCCGTCCCCAAGGGACCGAGAATCCCAACATGCCCACTGGCGGGATCGAAGTGGAAATCTCGGATATCAGCATTCTCAACACCGTCGAGGATCTGCCCTTTGATGTAGCCGAAGAGACCCCCATCAGCGAACAACAGAACATTGAGTACCGTTACCTGGCCCTCCGGCGGGAAAGCGTGGGGCGTGTGGTCCGTTTCCGCCATGAGGTAGTGCGGCTGGTGAGGGAGTATTTCTACGAGAACGACTTCATCGAGGTCGAAACACCGCTTCTCTCGAAGAGCACTCCGGAGGGAGCACGGGATTGTCTGGTTCCCTCGCGCGTCTTCCCCGGCAAGTTCTACGCCCTCCCTCAATCGCCCCAGCAGTACAAACAGCTGCTCATGATCGGTGGTGTGGAGCGCTATTTCCAGATCGCACGGTGTCTGCGTGATGAGGATGCGCGCGCCGACCGCCTGCTGGAACACACCCAGATTGACTTCGAAATGTCCTATGTCCAGCGGGATGACATTATGGCTGTGCTCGAGGGCCTGATCCTCCGTCTGGTAGAGAAACTTACACCGGAGAAACGCCTTCTGGCGACTCCCCTGCCCCGCTTAACTTACCGGGAGGCAATGGACCGTTTCGGCTCGGACAAACCGGATCTGCGCTTCGGCCTAGAGATCCACGATTGCACTGATCTCTTCAAGGAGACCGGGTTTCAGGTCTTTCGTGCGCTGGTTGAGAAGGGCGGCACTATCCGTGGCTTCTGGAGCCCGGCACCGCCTGTCTTCAGCCGCAAGGAGATGGATGACCTCACAGCAGTGGCGCAGGAACTGGGGGCAGGCGGCCTTGTTTGGATTTCCTGTTGTGGCTGGGAATACACCTCCCCGATAAAACGCTTCCTGAGTCCGGAGCTGGTTGCGAAGCTACGCGAGCGGGTGGAATCGGCACCTGGAGATGGCACCCTGTTCATGATGGCGGGCGAGGTGCATGACACGGTGCTGGATTGGCTGGGAAGGTTCCGCTTGAGGATCGCTGAACGGGCCAATCTGCAGGATCCGAACTTACTCGCCTTCGCCTACATCATCGACTTCCCCTATTTCTTCTGGGATGCCGAAAACAAGCGTTATGACCCCTGCCATCACATGTTCGTGATGCCCAAGCGCGAATATATTGACACGATCCTGACTGATCCCCTCTCGGCTCTGTCCACCCAGTTCGATATGGTCTGCAATAGCTACGAGATGTGCAGCGGCAGCGAACGTATCCACTTCAGCTGGCTGCAATCGGAGATCATGAAGCTGGTCGGCATTGGACCGGAAGAACAGCAGGAGAAGTTCGGCCACCTGCTGCGTGCGCTTTCTCTAGGTGCGCCGCCGCATGGTGGTGTCGCTCCCGGCGTGGACCGGCTGGTAATGGTGCTCATGGGTCTTCCTTATGTCCGCGACACCATCGCCTTCCCCAAGAGCCAGCGCGGCGAGGATCTGATGATGAAGTCGCCGTCGTTTGTGGATGAGATCCAGTTGCGGGAGTTGGGGATCAAACTGCGGTAGTGGTTTATTATTGTTGGATTTCAAGCATCCGTTCCGCGATTGCCGGGTTGCGTTTGAGTAATGCCAGATCGAGGGGTGCATCTCCCTTTGAGTTGACCTGGAAGGGATCCGCGCCATGGGCCAGGAGGATTTCAACTGTTTCGAGGTTGCCAGCCTCCACCGCAAGATGGAGTGGGGTGTTACCAAAACGGTCACGGACATCAAGATGGGCTCCAGAAGCCAGAAGAGCTGAGACTGTCTGGCTACCCCTGGGGTTGGTCCAGGGGATTTCCGCGGCGAGGTGCAGGGGGGTCTTCCAGGCACTGTTGCAAAGGTTGGGATCCGCTCCATTGGATAACAACTCGCGTACACATTCGATCCGTCCATTCCTGGCCATCAAGTGCAAGGTGGGGCACATCGACATACCGCCCAAGGCTCCGCGTTCGCGCAAGGCCCTGCCGATCCCCCGGGTGGCATAATCGAGAGGTGTTTTACCCGTATAGTCCTCCCGCGCGTTAATGTCCGCACCATGCTCAAGAAGCGCCTCACAGACAGGCAGATTTCCTACCCGGGCCGCGATATGAAGGGGACGCAGTCCGCTCCAATCCGCGGCGTTCACATCAGCTCCGTGGCGGATAAGCCAATGGACCATATCCACATGGCCTTCACGCGCCGCGACGGTAAGGGGTGGGGGAGCATTCCCAACCAAACCAAGTGAGTTTGGATTGGAACCAGCCTCCAAAAGCAATTCCGCCGCCTGGGCATTCCCATGCCAGGCCGCCAAGTGAATCGGCTCCCAATCTTGCGTGATCCACCCCGGGCCCCGCATGGGAGCAACCGGAGAGTGGATCACACGGGGGTCACGTACAAGCAGATCTCTCAACCGAACCAGATCATTAGTTTTAATGC
>CAZORO010000346.1:0-6303 GCA_964581845.1 uncultured bacterium | reverse complement strand
TTGATCTCCGCCACCAGGTTCCCCAATTCGCTTTCTCTTCCTTCCTGGAGTCCAGCAAAGGGTTTGGCTTTCTTGACTGGTCTACTGAAAGGCTTATACACGCCAGGTTTCACCAGCCATTCGGTGATCAGTCTCCCTTTTTAAACCTTATGTCCTTTTGTCAAAACCTGCTATGAGATTAGCAAGTTCATCATAGTAATTTATCAATGAGCTATTATCATAAACACAGTTCTCGAGAGATAATAGTCGAGGAATATGGTCAATTATTTCACTTGGATTGTCAATCATCTGAATATAACCCAAATTTTTTATCCATTGATAGCACCCTTTGATCTTGCCACTGATATTATCAAAGGCGATACAGGGTGTTCCGGTCACTGCTGCGAAAAACATCCCATGTAACCGGTCGGTAATCACCAGCTTAGCACTTCGAAATTCGTTTAATTTGGAATCCAGGGCGGTACATCTTTCCTTAATTGAGATAGGATTGTCGATTACCGTGTCTGTCCATGAAACCTTTTCGCCAGTCCTCGATGCCATTACTTCAATTTCCCTTTTCTGAAATGTATCAATAATACTTTCATGATCTCTTCGAAAACAAAGCAATATTCCCTTTCGAGCTGAATTGCGTAAGTCTTCATCCCTGTAAAGGAACATGTCCGGAATCAAGTGACAATTGGAGTTTGATACAAGCAGGTTGTTTGAAACGACAAAATTATAGGAACCCTTTTCCCTTGCGCAGAAAATTAGATGAGGATGACTTCTCATGATCGACTTTGAAATATTCAACTCCTTCTTTGACCTTTCACTGTCATCAAAGAAGATAGTCTGCGGCATAACAACAATCTTGTTTTGTGGGAAGGTTGTAATAATATCCCGTATCATTTCCTCATCATGGAAATAGATCATTCCAAAGTAACCACCACCATGGGTTGCGAGAATATCCTCTCTCCGAATATTTTTTATGATTCCCGGCCTGTCATAAAGGTAGTGTTTGTAGGACACTTCCATGACTAAGTCATCGGGGAAATAGGTCCGAAAGAATGTGTTTTCTGCATGTGCGATCGCATGATCTCCAAGGTTGCCATGCTCGGGACACATAAAAATTACGATCTTCTTTCTGTCACCTGCACGCCTGAACATGGATACTGTACGTCTTTTGTATGTAAGATAATTCAGCCCCCCCCGGATCTCATGCCTCCATTTCAATGGAATAAGATTCTTGATCGATCTTGTAAGTGTTATGGTTTTTTGCACCATTATGATTGTCTCTAAAAAGATTTTACGTGAAGAAACAATTTCTCATAGATATTAAACATTATTTCATACCTGCACTTGATTAAAATCTTCCAGCTATTCAAATAGTTTACCTTTCTCATTAGATCTTTTATTTGTTTCATCGTATGTATATTCTTGTTCCTACTCTCAACATTCATTTTTTTATAGCGCTTAAATGTGATATTAAATATATGTAAAAGGTGATTCTTAACCTCTTCATTTCGCTGAAGATGCTCATTCTTTATATAATAATCAACCATCCTTTCAAGAACAGTTTTTAACCCAATAAAATGATTCTCGTTTTCTGTTATCGTCGTGATAGAACCAGATCGAATACGTCTATGGTAGAGTTGAACTGCCAGATGACCAGCTCTCCTGCATTGCATCATTAACTGGAAGGTAAACAGCTCATCTTCATATAGAATACCCTCCCAAAAAGTGAGTTGACAATCCTGAAGAAATGATCTTCTGATAAAGAGGAGTGGAACCGCCGATCGGTATTCTCCATTCTTTTTCATCTCACTGAAAATCTTTTCTCCATCACTGATTAAATCGTATTTACCTGTCCTTATGTAAAGACGGTCCTCGCTTTTCAGATTACCCAACTCATCAATTACATCTGCATCAAATAATACAACACAAAGATCGTTTTCTTTTGCTAGACCATACAGTTTCTCGATGGCGTCCACGGCAATTGTGTCATCACCATCGAGAAAATAGACATATTCGCCTCTGGCAATCGAAAGACCGGTATTACGTGCACTTGAGAGCCCTCTGTTCTTTTGATGAATAACCCTGACTCGCGAATCTGTAGATGCATATTGATCGCATATCCTGGGGCAGTTGTCGGAAGAACCGTCATCGACCAATATAAACTCGATCCGCCGATAAGTCTGGTTGAGGGCACTTTTTATGCAGTCATCCAAAAAGGATTCCACATTGAATATGGGTATGATGATACTAATTAATCCTTCACTTGTTTCCATGATTCAAAACTTCTCACCAAGTCAATTGTGAGCCATCCGGAATAGATTCAGGCTCCTTCCTGAACACCTTGTCTGTTTGGACGCAGTAGCGATATTGTCTCAACCAAAATTTTTCTATGCTTGGGTATCCCAAGGAAGAGTGTGAGATAAAGAAGAGACATCACTGCCGCAGCGATCAGAAGTTTCCAATGGCCCGTGGCTGATATCATGGAAAGCAGACCCCAGGCACAAAGCACCGAGAACCAACTGAAGACAGCGACAACACCACAACCTCCCAGCAGGTCGCCAAAAGTGCATTGAGTAATCCGGAACGCGATGGCAAACATATGATATTGTGGAAGATAGGATGTGATAATATAGCTTGCAGCCACCCCCGTGATTCCCCAGTTCAATCCAATTATAAAACCAGCGACGGTAAGAATAGCGCCAATTGTACCAAATTTTAGGTATAAATCTGAACGGCCACAGGCCAGAAGGATCATCCCCCGTGTTCCGATGACTGTCTGGAAGAACCCAGCGATCGCAAGGAGCCGGAAGACTGTCTTCATTTCCAGCCAACGTTCTCCAAAGAGCAGATTTATCAACTCGTAAGGAAACATGATGCAAAACGCCATAAGCGGCATTGATAAAAAAGCCATTGCAAAAACGAGTTTTCGATAATATCGACAGAATCGCTCTGGATCTGTGCGGATCTTACTTAGTACTGGAAACGCAATAGCATTAAGTGGATTACGAACATTAACCAATGGCAGATATACAACTTGATAAGCTTTACTATAGAGTCCAAGCTCACTTGCACCAACATATTTTCCAATCAGAAGGTTGTCGGTATTCCGCGCGAAATAATTGACAAAACTAAATGCTGTCAGGTGCCCTCCAAATATCAGCATCTCACGGACACCCGTCCCCCTTTTCATAAGCCCGGGTATCCAGGGGCAAAATAGAAATGTGAGTACTGAACTGGTAAAAGCTTGAGTTAGAGTTCCGAAGACCAATGACCAGTAGCGCCAGCCAAAGATTGCAAAGATAACTGTCACCAATAAGGTTAACAATTGCGCGACAATCTGAACACATGCTATTTCACCAAAACGCATATGCCGTTGTTGTAAAGCCTGATGTTGTACCGTCAAACCGCTGATGACGAAGGAAATCGAGAGGACCGCAGTCACTGCGGTTAACTCGGGTTTTCCATAGAACCATGAGACAACTGGTGCGGCTGCGAGAACACATAGAGCAAGAACCAGACATATAGCAACATTGATCCAGAATAAAGTGCTGACCTGTTCGTGGGTAATCTCATGCTTTTGGACTGTGGCCATCGATAGACCAGCGTCTTTGAACATCAACGCGAAATTAACGACTACGGAAACCATAGTGATTAATCCAAAATCTTCAGGGGATAACAAGCGGGCGAGAACCACTGTACTTATCATCCGAAGAGCAAATAGCACGCCTTGAGAAGATAAAGTGATCACCCCGCCACGTACAGATTTACGGCCGAGATCAGAACTGGAATCTATCTTTTCAATGAGAAAACTTTTCTTTGTCTTATACATTCACAGATTCATTTCCTATCCTATCATATGGCTGGATTGTTGGTGTGATGATCAAAAGGAGTCTCCATTAAGTCATTTTTACCAGACCATAATAAATGAATCTTTAGGACACTTTTCTCTAGATCCATGGAGCGTCATATCCTGCACAGGAAATGATCCACTTGCCTCGCTGTAAAAAAACATGGGTTTACTTGTATCTGCTCCACGACCACACCCCCGATGGACCATCCGTTAAGTTCCCTTGTAAAAAAGTTCTCTCGTCCTTCTTTGGTGACAATCCAGCACCAATCAGTGGGATATGTAGCGTGGGTTCATCGCAGTCATTCGAGGCCAGAGTCAGAAAAGCATTCCTGGCTCCCTCCGCCGAAGGATCGAATTGCAGAATAAGCGCGCGGGATTGGAATCCCGGCAAGGGATCCGTCAAACCTGTGCTGGGCGAGACCAGGGCGAAGTCGCTGAGGTGGGGACCTGTGATATTGATCGAAGTAAAGGTCAGCGTCCGGTTGCCCTTATTGCGTACGGTGACTGTCTGAGTTGCCGAGGTTCCTCCACTGACACTCCAGGTTCCGAAATTGATACTGGCGGGATTGACATCGATCTCGGGTCCATATCCAAAGCCATAAAGCGGGATCTCGATCAACCCCTCATCGCAGTCATCGGTGGTAATGAGCATCGATCCCTTCCTGCGTCCCAGAGTGGTGGGATTGAAAGCCACCACGATATCTCGGTGATCGTATGGGTCGATCACATCTGTTGGGTTAACAATGGGCGACGCGATAAAGTAGTCCGGGAGAGTGAAGGTGATGCCATCACCCAGGAAGATGAGCGGGATATTCCCCCGGTTCCGGATGGTCACGGTTTGGGTGGAGGCCATGCAGATGTCCGCTCTCTCGAAAACGAGATCGAGCTGGTTGCTGGGGATATCAATTTCAGGCGCGATCCCACGTCCCTCCAGGGGGATGCTGATACGGGCTTCATCGCAGTCATTGGTATAGATCACCATCCGCGCACGGCGGAGATTCCTCACCGTGGGATCGAAGGCCACCTCATAGTCACGGCTCGATTTGGCGGGAATCGGGGCAAACATGTCCGAGGTTGGGGAGAGGATGTAGAAGTCATAACGGGCCAGCCCCGTGAACTCGATCCCGGCTCCTATAAACTCGAGGGGTTGATTGCCTCTGTTTTTGATCGTGAAGATCTGGCTCGTGTAGTTGTTCCCGCATATGGAGACCGGTCCGAAATTCATCTCCAGGTCAGTGGGGAGCACTTCGATCTCGGGGCCGAGTCCACGCCCCGTGAGGTTGATGCTGACTGTGCGCTCATCATAATCATTGGTCAGGATCAGCATCTGTGCCTTGCGTCGCCCGTAATAAACTGGATCGAAGGCGATCCCCAGGGTTCGTGATCCACCTTCCGGGATGTCATTCAACGCGCCGGTGGCGGGGGAAACGATGCGGTAGTCCGCGTAACCCACCCCGGTGAAGACAACCCCCAGGCCCGTGAAACTCAACGCTCCTGTTCCCGTGTTCCGGATGGTCACATTCTGGATGACGGAGATCCCCCCGCAGACATCCAGTGTGCCAAAGTCGAGTTCCTCCGGGGTCACCTCGATATCGGGATCGACTCCATTTCCAGACATCCTGACCACCACGGTGTCTTCATCGAGATCGTCAGTGGTGATGACTAAGCTCGCCTGCCGCAAACCTCGCCCAGCGGGATCGAAAGCGATGATGAGCTCACGGCTTTCGCCAGCCGGGATCCCCGCGGAGATGATTGGTCCGGTGGCGGTAAGGATCAGGAACTCCGAGGCTTGAGCTCCCTTTCGAGTGATACCCGGTGGAGTGAAGATCAATGGCTGGTTCCCCGTGTTGCGGATGACAAGAGTCTGGGTGGGGGAGGCCCCATCGTAAAGATTCCAATTACCGAAGATAAGATTCTTGGGTATGACCTCGATCTCAGGGTAGTTGCCAGTTCCCGTGCCGCTGAGGATCACCGAGGAGGTGGCCTCATCGCAATCATCGGTGGTGATGGCGAGTGTGGCGCTCCGGATATGCAAAGACGAGGGATCGAAAGCGATGACCGCTTCGCGCGTGGCGCCGGCCTGGAGTGGGGCCAGCAATGTGGGGGTTGGCGACACGATCACGAACTCAGAGGAGGCCTCTCCCAGGAACTGGAACCCAACTCCCGTGAAGTTGAGGAAGTAATTGCCACGGTTACGGATATAAACGGTTTGCGTAGCGGAATGAACATCGAGGAGATCCATGTCTCTAAAGATCAGCTGGGTGGGATACACCTCGATCTCCGGATCGTTTCCACGTCCATACAGACGGATCCGGATCGTGGGACGATGGCAGTCATCCGTATTGATGACCAGCCGTGCCCGCCGTAGGCTCTTGGCCTCCGGATCAAAGGCAACCACAAGTGTGCGGTTACGGTTAGGCGCGAGCGGACGGGTAAGCACGTTCCCAGTGGGAGAGAGGATG